>JBFIIJ010000065.1:0-9384 GCA_041601315.1 Gammaproteobacteria bacterium | reverse complement strand
GTACCAAACCTTGATGACCAAGATAACTCACTGGCAGGATTGATTGAGGTCCGTACTCTTCTATAAGGGCTTTCCATTTATCCGCAATTGTTGTCAGTGCTTCGTCCCAGCTAATTTGTTCGAATTGTTTACTGCCTTTTGGACCGACGCGACGCATTGGGTAGAGAATACGGTCTGGATGATAATGGCGTTTTTCATAATCCTTTAATTTGACGCAAAGACCGCCGCGGGTCATTGGGTGATCTTTGTTTCCTCTTACGCCGATTACTTTTCCGTCTTCGATGTCAAAGACCATAGCGCAGGTATCAGGACAATCGTGGGGACAACCGCCGAATGCGGTCTCAACTTTTGGGTTAGCAGCCATTACTAGTTCCTCTTGTCTGGGATTTATATGTATTATTATTTTTTCATTCATAATACTCCTTATTCAGACAGAGTGAACCTTTGAGCTAAATACTTGATGTTGCAAGCTTTTTATAAATTAATAATTCACCTGATTATGATGTAATTTGCAACACTACAAATTTGTTTTGTATTAATGTAATCCTTTCTTATTTGTTAATTGCGTACTATTAATCAATCTCGAACGCCAATAATTTAATGACTGACTGTAGATGTAACGCTGTGCAGGCAGTAATTCGATATGTGGATGCTGGCAAAAACGGGTTAATAATTCGACGATATGGCCTGCCAGATGTGTACATGGATGCATGCTGAATTGTGTTGTTAAATAAAACAGTCTTGCTTGCATTCGATCAATATTATTGATTGCTGAGTCTTCTACTGTTTCAGATTGTTGTTCAGACATAGATGAAACTCCCGTCATTTGCATTCTCCCGAATAAATTTTCGTAGTCGTTACTGATTTGTTTAATTGCCTTTGCATAGTTGCTCAACATCACTGCCTTTTTGTTTTCATCTTCAGATGAACTTAGTGATGCTCGACATGCCAAAAGGTAAAAATCTTTTATTAATTTTTTAGTATTTAACTTATTTGACTGAACTAGATTCTGCGCTGAAATCGACTTATTTTTTAATAAAAAACAGACATCATCGGGTGTCCAGTTAACAAAATAGGCTTTGTTTAAAGTTATAATCTTTCTTAACATAATTATATAAATAATTGATATATAATATTTTAATTAATATTCTCTAAATCTTAATGAGAATTATTATTATTTAGATAAGTTGTTTTGTCAAATAGTTTATGATCTAGCTAAATAAACTGATGCATTGAGATATGATTTTAAGAAACGTAAAAAAACAGATTAAAGGGCTACCAACCGCGGATGGTGCCGGTGTTCAATTAACTCGCATAATTGGTTCACCCGAATTAAACATGCATGACCCCTTCCTGTTATTAGATGAATTTAAATCCGTGAATGCTGATGACTATATCGGTGGTTTTCCTGACCATCCTCATCGCGGTTTTGAAACGGTTACCTATATGATTGCAGGAAAAATCAGACATAAAGACAATGCGGGACATGAAGGCGTTATCGGTCCAGGTGGTGTGCAATGGATGACAGCAGGTAAAGGCGTCATACATTCTGAGTTTCCTGAGCAAGAAGACGGTTTACTTTGGGGCATGCAACTCTGGATTAACCTGCCCGCTTCAAAAAAAATGACTGAACCTCGTTATCAGGAATATGCTAAAGAATCGATACCCGTTGAGAACAGAGACAATGGTGTATCAATTAACGTCGTATCCGGAACGACTTCATTCAATACCAAAGGCCCTATTAACAATATTCAAAATCAACAAAACCTGTTTGTTATTGAGATGAGTAAGCAAGCTGAATTTATGGAAAACATCGAATCAGATTTAAATGCCGTTATTTTTGTTTTTGATGGTGAACTGAATATTGTTAGTAATGATGATATTCAAACGCTGTCACAAGGTATGCTCGCAGTGCTTGGTGAGGGTGATGAAGTCAAACTTATAACCGAGGATTCAACTGCACGATGTTTATTAATTTCTGCACCGCCTTTAAATGAACCTGTGGTTCGTGCTGGCCCTTTTGTCATGAATACACGAGATGAACTCATGCAGGCAAATTATGATTATCAATCCGGGAAGTTTTAGCACCTTTTTAAAGAAACTAAATTAGAACAGCGAGGTCAGTATGAATAATTGTCACTAAACTTAAAATAAAAATGATGCGTCATACCCTCTTTCTACTTTTACTTTCAGTTTCTTATTCCTGTTTTTCTTTTGATCATACACATGCTGATTACGATAAACTATTAAATACTATCGTTGTTGAGAAAGGCGCTGAAACAGCCGTAGATTATGATAATTTGAACAATAATCCTGAGCCTCTGGAAAATTATCTAGCAGTATTAGAATCGGTCTCTAAACAGGATTTTGATAGCTGGGATAAAAATCAACAGATGGCATTTTTAATTAATGCCTACAATGCATTTACTTTAAAATTAATTATCAACAATTATCCTGGCATCGAATCCATTCGCGATCTTGGTGGCTTAATCTTTTCCAGTCCGTGGGATAAAAAGTTCTTTAAGCTGTTCGGCGTTGAAACAAGTCTGGGTTATATCGAACATGATGTTCTTCGAGAAGAATATGATGAGCCTCGAATTCATTTTGCGGTGAATTGCGCATCTAAAGGTTGTCCCGCCCTGCAAAAACGCGCCTACACTGCCAACGAACTTGAACAACAGCTTGAGAATGCAGCAAAACAGTTTATGCGCAATACCAAATTTAACCGTTTTGATCCTGAAAAAAAGTTATTGGAAATTTCTTCCATATTTAACTGGTTCACCGGTGATTTCACCAAAAACGGGACATTAGAAAATTATGTTGCTAAATATATCAGCGACGATCCTGAAGTTATAAAAGTATTATCTGCCAAGTCTTCCGGATTGAATCCTTCAAACAAAGTCAGCATTATTTTTCTCGATTATGACTGGTCGTTAAATAAAAAATAAAAATCTATTTAAGAATATGGATAGTCTATGGGTTAAATCAAAAGATGATGCAAGACAAGCCATGGTTGATAATGGTTGTTGGTCTAATGCTCAACAAATGGGAAGACGTTGGGCGATTGGCTGTGTCGCACTTGAAATTACACAGCGTTGTAATCTTGATTGCACCTTATGTTATTTATCAGAACACTCTGAAGCCGTTGCCGACATCCCTATTAAAGAAATTTTCAGGCGCATAGATGAAATTTATACGCGCTTTGGCCCGAATACCGATGTGCAAGTCACTGGTGGCGATCCGACTTTAAGAAAACGCGAAGAATTAATTTCTATTGTTCGTTACATCACACAAAAGAATATGCGTTCGACTTTAATGACGAATGGAATACGAGCCACTCGTTCACTGTTAACGGATCTTGTAAAAGCGGGTTTAAGTGATGTTGCTTTTCATGTTGATACCACGCAAAACATTAAAAATGCCACTGATGAAAAATCATTAAACAAAACGAGATTGAAATACATAAACAATGCAAAAGGCCTCGGTCTCTCTGTGATGTTTAATACAACGATACATCAGGGTAATTTTCATGAGATACCTGATCTGGTTAAGTTTTTTAAATCACAGGCGCATTCAATTCGCACTGTTTCATTTCAGTCTCAAGCTGATACAGGACGCGGTATTGCCGACAAACGTGCTGCCATTATTACTCAGGACACTGTTTGGCGTAAATTAGAACAAGGACTTGAAACAACACTCAACCACGAAGCTATTATTGCCGGACATAAGCATTGCAATCGTTATGGTATGTGTTTGATTTTAAATGAAAAAGCTTATGATCTTTTTTCTGAATCTGATTTCATAAGTGAATTACATGCGCAAACAGCACACATCACACTTAATCGAAAACATATATGGAAAACCGCAAGAGAAATTATTTACTGGAACTTGACCCATCCTGTTTTTTTATTCGCTGTATCAAAGTGGGCGTTACGTTTACTTAAACAAACTAAAACTGATTTAATAAAAAGCAAAGGTAAGGTAAACACGCTATCGTTTTTCCTTCATAACTTTATGGATGCATGTCATATCGATCAGGAACGTATTGATGCTTGTGTGTTTAATACCATGACCAAAGATGGGCCAGTCAGTATGTGTCTGCATAATGCCAAACGTGATGAATTCATTCTCCAAGCTATTCCAATTGCCAATGAACAAGAACTCAAATTTTGGCATCCACTTGAAGCAAAATTTTATAAAAATATTCCAAAAATATCGGTGGAAAATCCGAAAAAATATCCGCTGAAAAAACGAAAAGGAAAAAGTCGACTATCTCACTGTTTAGACAAATAAAATCCGGAATTTCAGCCTGATTTCAGATAGTTTTGCACAGCTTGCCCATTTTAAAACGAGCAAATTTTCATTTTTTCTTAAGCTCCTGAATTAACTTAATTTTTACAGCTGATCTCTACAAAACTGCAATTTTTTACCCAGCTTATCCACAGGTAATACGTAGAAAAGTCACAGGGCATTCCACATCATCTTGTGGTTTAATAAGCGCTTGACCACACGTTATTGTGGTGTTATACATTCGTTTACAAAATAAACATCAACAAGTTTCGAGATATTTACACGGGCTTGAAACAATAAAAAAAAAGAATTTGGAGGGGTAGATGGAGGCGGAAGGCACTGCTAATACAGCATCGTCGGCTAACACAGCTGATAGCAATTTAGAAAACGGTATTACCGAAGCTAATTCGAGCTCGCGCCAGACCGACTATTTATCCAACCAACTCGGCCATTATCGAGTCATTCGACGTAATGGTAAGGTCACTTCTTTCGACCTAAGTAAGATCTCGGTTGCCATGACCAAGGCATTCATCAATGTCGAAGGTGGGACTGCTGCTGCATCAACTCGTATTCATCGAACTGTAGAATCTCTGACAGAACAAGTAGTTAATGCCCTAACCCGTCGTATGCCGGATGGTGGCACCCTGCATATTGAAGATATTCAGGATCAGGTTGAATTATCTTTGATGCGTGCCGGCGCGCAAAAAGTCGCACGAGCTTATGTTATTTATCGTGAAGAACGTTATCGTGAACGAATTGCCGCTGAAAAAGATGCGCCAAAATCTGATTCATCTCAAGAGCAACAATCCGCGGAGATCAATGTTAAACGTGCCGATGGTAGTAAAGCACCTTTGGATATTGTTCGTTTACACGCCCTCATTAATGAAACCTGTGAAAACCTGATTGAAGTTGATGCAACGCTGATTACCAAAGAAACAATGAACAACTTGTTTGATGGAATCGATGAAGCCGATGTGAACCACGCATTGGTTATGAGCGCCAGAACTTTAATCGAAAAAGATCCTGATTATAGCTATGCCGCAGCTGGCTTTTTGCTGGATAAGTTACGTCAGGAAGCTTTGAGCTTTATCAATGGCTCCATGGCACAAGCAACTCACAAAGAAATGATCAAACAGTACCCGGGTTATTTCAAATCATTTATTCAGCGTGGTGCGGAATTAGGTTTACTTGATCAAGAACTGACAAAATATGATCTGAAACGATTAGGTGCTGCTTTAGATGCCAATCGTGATCAACAATTTACTTATCTCAGTTTACAGACACTATACGATCGTTACTTTATTCATTCTGAAGAAGATATTCGTTTTGAATTACCACAAGCATTCTTTATGCGCGTGGCTATGGGTCTGGCAATTAATGAATTGGACCGTGAAGCACGTGCGATAGAATTCTATGAGTTGCTGTCTTCGTTCGACTTTATGAGTTCAACCCCTACTCTATTTAATTCCGGAACCTGTCGACCTCAACTATCAAGCTGTTATCTAACAACCGTTCCTGATGATCTTGATGGTATTTTTTGTGCGATTAAAGATGATGCGATGTTATCCAAATTTGCCGGTGGTCTCGGTAATGACTGGACGCCCGTTCGTGCACTAGGCGCACACATCAAAGGGACTAATGGTAAGTCACAAGGTGTTGTTCCTTTTCTAAAAGTCGCTAACGATACCGCTGTTGCCGTTAATCAAGGCGGCAAACGTAAAGGTGCAATGTGTGCCTATCTTGAAACATGGCACATGGATATTGAAGAGTTTCTTGATTTACGTAAGAACACCGGTGATGACCGTCGCCGTACACACGATATGAATACGGCAAACTGGATACCGGATCTTTTTATGAAGCGTGTCGCTGAAAAAGGTAACTGGACTTTATTTTCTCCACACGAAACACCTGACTTACATGATCTTTACGGCAATGCATTTGATAAGCGTTATGAAGAATATGAAAAGCTCGCTGCTGAAGGCAAGATTAGTAATTTCAAGGTTATTGCAGCAAATGATTTATGGCGCAAAATGTTGTCGATGTTGTTTGAAACAGGACATCCCTGGATTACGTTTAAAGATCCTTGTAACCTACGTTCACCACAGTCACATTCAGGTGTTGTGCATTCATCAAATCTTTGCACTGAGATCACCTTAAATACTTCTGAAGATGAAATTGCCGTTTGTAATCTAGGTTCGGTTAATTTACCTCAGCACATTGATGAAAATGGTTTAAATCAAGACAAGCTTGAAAAAACCATCAACACCGCTATACGCATGTTGGATAACGTTATTGATTACAACTATTACAGTGTATCAAAAGCAAGACGTTCTAATTTACGTCATCGCCCTATCGGACTCGGCATCATGGGTTTTCAGGATGCCTTATATAAATTACGTTTGCCTTACAGCTCAGAAGAAGCAATTAGTTTTGCTGATAGCAGCATGGAAGCAGTTAGCTACTATGCCATTAAAGCATCAACTGACTTAGCCGAAGAACGTGGTACTTATTCGACTTATAACGGTTCTTTATGGAGTCAGGGCATCTTACCTATCGATTCTATGCAACGTTTAGCTGACGAGCGTGGCGATTATTTACAAGCAAATTTTGAACAAAGCATGAACTGGGATGATTTGCGTCAACGAGTCATGACTGTCGGTATGCGCAACTCGAATTGTATGGCTATTGCACCAACAGCAACAATCTCGAATATTTGCGGTATCAGTCAATCAATTGAGCCTACTTATCAAAACCTGTTTGTTAAATCGAATCTTTCTGGCGAATTTACCGTCGTTAATCCTTATCTGGCAAAAGATATGAAGGAACAAGGTATCTGGGACGACGTCATGGTTAATGATCTGAAATATTTTGACGGCAGTGTTCAGGATATAGACCGTGTACCAGATGAATTAAAGAAAATTTATGCGACTGCATTTGAAGTTGATCCGCGTTGGTTAGTTGAAGCAGCATCACGACGACAAAAATGGATAGACCAGGGTCAGTCACTTAATCTTTATATGGCTGAACCAAGTGGTACAAAACTCGATAACCTTTACAAGCTTGCATGGGTACGAGGATTGAAAACAACCTATTACTTACGTTCTCTTGGTGCAACGCATATGGAGAAAAGTGCAAATAATGAATCTCAAAACAATACTGTCGAAGAACCCAAAGTCTGTTCGATTCTGGATCCAGACTGCGATGCTTGTCAGTAAGCAACCATAATAAGATACGAGGTAGATTGAATGTTGGATTGGAATGACCCTTTAGCAAAGCCAGTACAAGAAGCTGTGGTCGAACCAGCTATTGTTGAAAAGGCATTAAGCAAGGATAACGCAATAGTAAATAACAAACCCGATCTCAAGGTTGTTTCTAAAAAACTCGAGCCGGTTAAAGCTGATGATAAACGTGTTGTTAACGGACAGACTGATATCAATCAATTGGCTCCATTTAAATATCCATGGGCCTGGAATTTTTTTCTTAATGCAAATAAAAATCACTGGACGCCATTAGATGTAAACATGGCTCAGGATGTGGCAGATTACCGTAACAAGCTCACGCCTGAAGAAAAACATGTCTATGAAAACGTACTGTCTTATCTAACAACGTCAGACATTCTTGCTATGCGCAATATTGGTCTTGCTGTTATGGAAAAAATGTCTGCTCCTGAATTACAAATATATCAAGCGCGACAAGTTTATGAAGAAGCATTACACACATGGACTTATCAACATTGCATAGAAACGATTGGTCTTGATCAAAGTGAAATTTATAATCGTTATCGTGTTGTCCCGGAAATCCATCAAAAGATTTCCGTTGCTAATCGTCGCTTGAATTCTGTTATGCGATCAGATATCGATTTAAGAGATCGCGATGAATTACACAATTTCGTAATTTCTTATATGTTCTTTGCCGGCATCTTTGAAGGCTGTTGGTTTTACAATGGCTTTAGTCCCATCTTTGCATTGCAACGTCGTGGACTAATGAAAGGCACTGCTGAACAATTACAATACATCATGCGCGATGAAGTCATGCATGCTGCTTTTGGTATTCGCGTCGTAAAACAAATCATACAAGAAGAAAATGTAAAACTGGATCCAAAAGAAATACGCGACATGTGGGATGAAGCTTATGAAGCTGAAAAATCCTATACCAGCTATATTTTAAGAGATCCTATTTTAGGTTATTCCGCAGATACACATCTTGCACAATTTAAATACATTGCTAACAGACGAGCTAATCAGCTCGGTTTAAGTGAAGACCCTTTCCCTGGTGCTGAATCTGCTTTGCCATGGTTAGATGAACAAGCAAACCTTAGAAAAGAAAAGAATTTCTTTGAAACGCGTGTCACCGAATATCAAACTGGAGGCGCACTAACGTGGGATTAACTAATTTTATGATTTACCGTGACCGCCTTAGCGGGAACCGAGAGGGACGCTCGGTTATTGCCTGGTATCTCCAGCCTCTTCCGGATACCAGGCCTTCTTATTCAGTAACCAGGCCTAAATAGGCTTGTTTTTTTAATAGCAAACTAAAATGGAGTTACACATGCAACAACAACTTAAGCAAGTTAGCGTTGATGAAACGGAAGATTCCAACTTGTTGGACTGTTACCGCATTGCGATTGACTTTGGAATGCCTGCTGCACTAAAAGCATATGAAAAATTGGTACATGATCTGACTCAAAATTACGATCCAAATATCAGTAGCGACAAATAATCTAACTAGGCAACTTTAAATTTACCGACCTGACCTTGAAGGTCTGAAGCTAATCTTGCTAATTCATCACTGGCACTTGCTGTCTGTTGCGATCCGCCAGCCGTTTCCTGAGCAACTTCACTAATATTTACGATATTACGATTAATCTCTTCTGCTGTTGCACTTTGTTCTTCGGCGGCACTCGCTATTTGCATATTCATACTCTTAATCTTATCAACTACACCAGTGATAGATTGTAATGCTTCGCCTGCTTTAGCCGCTTGTGCAACACTCTCTTCTGCTTTAGCACGACCCATTTCCATTACGCTTACTGCTTGATTTGCACCGTTTTGTAAACGTTCGATCATATCGTTAATTTCACGTGTTGATTGTTGC
>JBFIIJ010000064.1:0-9424 GCA_041601315.1 Gammaproteobacteria bacterium | reverse complement strand
TTTTTAAGATAAATTAAAGACATTAAATTGCAACGGTGTTAATTTTGTCTATGTTAAGACATCCAAATTTTGAGATAAATCATGAGTTATGAAACACAATATAATACGGATAAAATGATGAATAATTGGTTTGAATTACAGAAAAATTATTTTGATGCATTCAAGGCATTTAACTCTAACTCTTCTGATAGAAACCCTTTAGAAAATTCATTTTGGAATAATGCGATGGAACATTGGTGGAAATCAATAAAGTCGGACTCAACAATTGAGCATGAAGCTTTATTCGAAAAGATAATAAAGCAATGTCAAAATTACAGTTTTATGGGTGATCAATTCTCTAGCTTAATTGATGGTATGTCTGGTTTTAATAATAAGAAAGATTTAGCTGGTTTTATTAATAAAAAATTTCAGGATATTGAGTCAATGTTTACTCAAACACCTGTAAATTTTAGCTGGAGTTCTTTCGTTGACGCTTGTGAAATGCCTTATGAAGCAATGAAAAATAATGCTTCAAGCAATGCTTTTGGTTTTGCTAATTTATTTGAAGGGTTTGCTCCTGAAATAAAGAAAATACGTGATCAATTTTTATCTATTCCTGGTTTGGGCCATTCGCGAGAAACTCAGGATAAGTTGCAAAAATTGATAAAGCTATGGGCGATTTATCAGGATAATAATAACGAACATCAATCGGTAATGTCGCGCTTAAATCAAGAAGCACTCGAAATGATGCGCAAAAAGGTTTTGAAAATGAGTAAAGAAGGTAAAAACTTCGACTCAATGCGTCAGATTTATGATCTATGGGTAGAGTCAAATGAAAAAGCCTATGGTGATTACGCATTTACTAAAGAGTATGCTGATTTGAATGGCAGGTTGGTAAATTCCCAAATGGCATTTAGAAAATTAAGCCATGAAATAAATGAAGATGTATTGACGGCAATGAATATGCCGACAAGTCGAGCCATGAATGAACTTGAACGAAGAAACTATGAGCTTGGTAAAAAAGTAAAAGCGATGGAGTTTGAATTAAAAAGTTTAAAAGAAATGGTTAGCAGTAAATATAAGGTTAAAGAAATTAAACCAGATGTAATAAAAAAGAAAAAAACGACTAAGAAAAAGATTTCTAAAAAGAAAATAGTTAGCAAACCTGCGGTAGCAACAGCTACTAAAAAGAAGGTTAAAAAGAAAGTTAAAAAGAAACGTCGTTCAGTCAAAAACGATGTAATTGAAATTAAATTTTAGATATTGGAGTAGAGAATGAATCCATTCCAAATAACACCAAACGCTCTCATTAATGAGATGCATGAATTCAATGCCAAATTGGCAGAGGGTTTTAATACTTTAAGTAATCTTGATGAGATAACAGTAGGTGTCTCTGAAAAAGAAGCGGTCTATAAAGAAGATAAACTGGTTTTGTATCATTTTAAAGCGCGAACTAAAAAACAAAATGCAGTTCCTTTGTTGATTGTTTATGCACTAGTGAATCGTCCTTATATGGCAGATCTACAAGATGGACGTTCTATGATTCAAGGATTACTTGATGAAGGTCTGGATGTTTATCTGATTGATTGGGGCTATCCTGATAGTGCAGATAAATTTTTAACACTTGATGATTATATTAATGGTTATATTGACCGTTGTGTCGATGTTATCTGCGATAAACACAAAAGAAAAAATATTAATCTATTGGGAATTTGTCAGGGCGGAACGTTTAGCCTTTGTTATTCAGCTTTACATCAAGAAAAGGTAAAGAATTTAATTACTACTGTAACACCTGTTGATTTTCATACTAAAGATGATCTATTGAGTCACATGGTAAAAAACATTGATGTTGATCAAGTGGTCGATACGTTGGGAAATATTTCCGGCGATATGCTTAATATGGCATTTCTTAGTTTGAAGCCATATAGCTTAATGGGACAGAAGTATGTTGATTTGGTCAATATACTTGATGATGAAGATAAAACCATGAATTTCATGCGAATGGAAAAATGGATATTTGATAGTCCTGATCAGGCTGGTGAAGCATATCGTGAATTTATAAAACAATTTTATCAGGAAAATGCTTTAGTAAAAGGAACCGTTAAAATTGGTGATGATATTGTTGACCTGGCAAATATTAAAATTCCGGTGCTTAATATATATGCCATTCATGATCATCTGGTGCCGCCAGACTCATCGAAAGCTTTAGAAGGTTGTATTAGTTCAAAAGACTATCAAGCTATAGAGTTTCCGGGAGGGCATATAGGTATCTATGTCAGTGGCAAAGCACAGAAGATGATTCCGCCTTCTGTCGCAAAGTGGCTGTCTGAACGTACTTAAAAATTATTTATATATATGTCTTGTTATTAGCAGCAAATAATTATTTTATTTGCTGCTAATGATGTTTTGTTTGTTTTTATTGAAGTGTTTAAGACTCAAAACGAGATAGCGCTTTTTCTGCATGTTCATCACCTTGTAGTGCAGCCAGTTCATACCATTTTTTTGCTTCATCCTGATTTTTCTCTATACCACGTCCTTTTGCATAAATGACACCAAGGTTATATTGAGCTTTAGGATGACCTTGTTCGGCGGCTTTTCTAAACCAGTGATACGATTCCGTATCATTTCTATCAACACCTTGCCCTTTTCCATACATATAGGCCAGTTTCATTTGCGCCAATGTATGACCTTTATCCGATGCTTTTACATACCATTTATGTGCAGCAATTAAATCTTCTGTTACGCCAATACCTTTGTGCAACATTTCAGCAACTTTATATTCTGCATTCGTATTTTCTTGTTCAGCTGCTTTCATAAACCATTCGAATGCAAGCTTATTTTTTTTCTTGGTTCCAATACCTTTGCTATACATTTCACCCAGTGCGTATTGAGAAATTACATCACCTTGTTCTGCTGCTAAGGTATACCATCTGAGCGCTTCACTATAATTCTGTTCTACGCCTCTTCCTTTGGCATACATTAATGCCAGGTTGTATTGTGCATTAACGTGATTATTTTCAGCTGCTTCCATAAACCAGTTAACTGCCATGGCTTCATTTTTTTCTGCATGAATACCTTTAGCGTACATAAAAGCCAGTTTTGATTGCGCAGCTGCATCACCAGACTCGGCTTCAGATATTTGTTTTTCAATGATCGATGTATCGCTATTAAACTGATCTCTTTCAGTAATGTTGCGACGATCGAACGTTGCAATCCATTCTGACATGGTTTGTGGTCTGTCCTGTTGACGAAATTGCAGGGCATAATCAATCGCTTTCAAAAAGTCTTCCGAGTAATCTTCATTAGCAATTTCAGAAATAGAAACGTAGGTATCACTCTCAATTTGCGCAATTGCGGCACTACGATCAACAGCATCCGTTGGTGGAACGCCGCTGACAGCACGGTACATTGTCGCTCCCAGAGCATAGATATCGGTCCAGGCTCCTTGAGATTCATCAGACGTGTTGTATTGTTCAATCGGTGCATAGCCGCGAGAAAAAATACTGGTTAAGGATTGGTTACCTTGTTCAAGTGATGTTCGCGCCGAACCGAAATCAAGTAATACCGGGTCACCATCAACACGCAGAAAAATATTGGCAGGCTTAATATCACGATGAATAAAGCCTGCTGCATGAACGACTTTCATGCCATCGACAATCGGAAAAATAATGGTTTTAAGATCAGCTTCACTGATTTTCTTACGGCGGTTAAGAATATCCTGAAATGTTTCACCCAGTTCATATTCCATAACCATATAAGCTGTATTGTTAGCTTCGAACACGTTTCGAACCTGAACAATGTTAGGGTGTTTAAATTGTCCAAGTGTGCGAGCTTCATCGAGGAAACGACCCAAACCCCAATAATATCTTTCATGGTGTTCTTCCGAGACCGGCGAAACAGTGCCACTTTTTGTACGAATTGAAAGATCGACAGGTAGATATTCCTTAATCGCGACTTCATGACCGAGATTCAGATCCTGAGCAAGATAAGTTATACCGAAGCCACCTTGGCCTAGTATGTCTCTGATCTCATACCAGTGTAATTTTTGACCGGTCTTGAGTGCATTTAGATGACGTTTTTTATCTCGCATGGTCTAGGGATAGATTCTGAACCCAAGGTATTTGTTAATAATTAGTTTCTTGATTATGCAAGGTTAGCACCACATGATAATAATTTACATTAAAAAAGCCATGTTAGCCTAATTAATCCTTACAGAATCAAATAGATATTGCCCTCACTTATTACATTTTCGATAATTTGTAGCTGATCGCCGACACAAGGGCCTCTAAGACAGTGTCCATCCTTTATATTGAACAATGCTCCGTGCGTGGCACATTGAATAAACTCATTATTACTATCCAGAAATTGGTTTGGGACCCAATCCAGATTGACGCCAGTATGAGGACATTTATTAACATAGCTAAAGACTTCGTTTTCGTGATAAATGAGAAAACATTGAGTTGTTTCACCATGAATAACAATTTCTATCCCATAACAATCTGATTGTTCAAGGGTATTAATTGAACAGGCAAGGTATTTTCTCTTTGTGGAATACATATCTTATTAGCTTATCTGAATAGACAGTCCATGCTGCATTACAGTATAATCTTCAGCCAATTCGACGGGAGTAGCCACACGGTTACTCCCTTTTTTATGTACAGGATGCCCTCTCAGGATTTTTGCTACTGCACCAGCAGTAGGCGCTTTAGGCGAATCCTGAGTCACAACATCCATGTTAGCAATGTCGCAAGGGGGTAAAACCCGAAGCGACGATTCGCAACAATGAGAGGTAAAGTTTTTTGTCGCATGACGCCCTGTTAGCTCTGGAAGATGGTTCACTGTTTTACGGTACATCAATTGGTATTGATGGAGAAGCCATAGGTGAAGTTGTTTTTAATACCGCGATTACAGGTTATCAGGAAATCATTACCGATCCTTCCTATTACAAACAAATTGTCACATTGACTCATCCTCATATCGGCAATGTTGGTACAAACCCGGAAGACGAAGAATCAAATAGTGTCTTTATTAGTGGACTGGTAATTCGTGATTTACCACTGCTTATAAGCAACTGGCGTGCAACTGAAAATCTGAGTGATTATTTAAAACGGCATAATATCGTCGCGATTGCAGGAATTGACACGCGTCAACTGACACGACATCTTCGTAAGAACGGTGCAATGAAAGGATGTGTCATCGCTGGTTCTAATATTGATCCTGATAAAACGATAGCAACAGCGAAATCTTTTGCTGGATTAGTTGGTATGGATTTAGCCAAAGAAGTGAGTACTACAAAATCTTATGCTTGGAATGAAAGTACATGGGATTTAGATGCGGGGTCAAAATCTGTTCCGGATAAAAAATTCCGCGTTATTGCTTATGACTATGGTGTAAAACGAAACATCCTGCGTTTACTTGTTGATCAAGGTTGTGATGTCAAAGTTGTGCCAGCACAAACACCAGCGAGTGAAATTCTGGCAGAAAAGCCAGACGGTGTTTTCCTGTCAAATGGTCCAGGTGATCCAGAGCCTTGTGATTATGCAATCACCGCCATAAAAGAAATTATTGAAACAGGATTACCCGTGTTTGGTATCTGTTTAGGGCATCAATTATTGTCTTTGGCAATGGGTGCTAAAACCATCAAAATGAAATTTGGTCATCATGGTGCTAACCATCCGGTGCAGGAGCTTGAAAGCGAAAAAGTTTTGATCACTAGTCAAAACCACGGCTTCGCAGTTGATGAAGAAAGCTTGCCGACTTGTTTAACAACAACACACCGTTCTTTGTTCGATGGTTCCTTACAAGGAGTTCATCATAAAGACCGTCCGGTGTTTGGTTTTCAGGGTCATCCTGAAGCGAGCCCTGGACCACATGACTTACAACCTCTCTTTAATCATTTCATTGAATTAATGAAAGAACATAAATCATAGAACGATGCCTAAAAGAACTGACATAAAAAGTATTCTCATCATAGGTGCAGGTCCGATTATTATCGGCCAGGCATGTGAATTTGATTATTCCGGAGCACAAGCGTGTAAGGCACTTAAAGAAGAAGGTTATCGTGTCATTCTGGTGAACTCTAATCCGGCAACAATTATGACTGATCCGGAAATGGCGGATGCCACTTATATTGAACCTGTTTATTGGCAGACAGTTGAAAGGATTATTGAAAAGGAACGCCCTGATGCATTGTTACCCACCATGGGTGGACAGACAGCACTAAACTGCGCTTTGGATTTAGATCGAGAAGGCGTATTAGAAAAATACGGTGTTGAAATGATTGGCGCATCAAAAGATGCAATCAACAAAGCAGAAGACCGTGAACTATTTCGAGATGCCATGAATAAGCTCGGCTTAAAAATGCCGAAATCAGAAATGGTGCACAACATTGAAGAAGCCAAAGTAGCAATGTCTATTATTGGTTTTCCTGCCATCATTCGACCTTCATTTACACTAGGTGGAACAGGCGGTGGTATTGCATATAACCGTGTCGAGTACATGGATATATGTGAACGCGGTCTTGAAGCTTCTCCAACTAATGAGGTTTTGATCGAACAGTCCGTGCTAGGTTGGAAAGAATATGAAATGGAAGTGGTGCGTGATAGTAAAGACAATTGCATCATTATCTGTTCAATTGAGAATCTGGATCCGATGGGTGTTCATACCGGCGACTCAATTACAATTGCACCGGCACAAACGCTGACCGATAAGGAATATCAAATTATGCGTGATGCTTCTATAGAAGTGTTACGTGAAATTGGTGTTGATACTGGTGGATCGAATGTTCAGTTTGCGGTCAATCCTGAAAATGGTGGTTTGATCATTATTGAAATGAATCCGCGTGTTTCTCGTTCTTCTGCATTAGCATCAAAGGCAACTGGTTTTCCGATTGCCAGAGTCGCTGCAAAATTGGCAGTCGGTTATACACTTGATGAACTTGAAAATGAAATTACTGGTGGCGCAACACCAGCTTCATTTGAACCTAGTATTGATTACATTGTTACTAAAATTCCTCGATTTACATTTGAAAAATTTCCACAAGCAGATGATCGACTGACGACACAAATGAAATCTGTTGGAGAAGTGATGGCAATGGGTCGTACTTTTCAGGAGTCGTTACAAAAAGCAATTCGAGGTTTGGAAACGGGTGTAACTGGCTTAAATGAAATTGTTGATCAATCTTCAGAAAATGTTTTAGAACAAATTGAAAAAGAATTACGAGTGCCGCGTGCGGATCGACTTTGGTATGTGGCTGATGCTTTTCGTCATGGTTTAACTGTCGATGATGTTTTTGAACTTAGTCATATCGATCCCTGGTTTTTGGTTCAAATACACGACCTTATCGCAGAAGAAAATATACTTAAAAATGAAGGAGCTTCTTCATTAACTGAGGAACGTCTAAGACAATTAAAGCGCAAAGGTTTTTCTGATCAGAGATTGGCTGAATTATTGGATGTAACAGAATCTGATATACGACAATTACGAATTGATAAAAATATCCGGCCCGTTTTTAAACGCGTTGATTCCTGTGCAGCAGAGTTTGAGTCAGCAACTGCGTATATGTATTCAACTTACGATGTTGAATGCGAAGCGGCACCCACTGATAGACAAAAAATCATGGTGTTGGGTGGTGGGCCTAACCGAATTGGTCAGGGAATAGAGTTTGATTATTGTTGTGTTCAAGCAGCCTTTGCTATGCGTGACGCAGGCTACGAAACCATTATGGTTAATTGTAATCCGGAAACCGTTTCTACGGATTACGATACTTCTGACCGACTTTATTTCGAACCACTAACACTAGAAAACGTATTAGATATTATTCACATCGAAAAACCGTTTGGTGTGATTGTTCAATATGGTGGACAAACGCCTTTAAAGTTGGCGCGTGATTTAGAAAAAGCAGGCGTACCTATTGTCGGCACCAGTCCTGATTCAATCGATCTTGCTGAAGACAGAGAACGTTTCCAGCAATTACTCGAAGAGCTGGGTTTGAAACAGCCGCCAAACAGAACAGCAAGAAATATTAAACAAGCAGTTAAAGGTGCAGAGGAAATAGGTTATCCATTAGTTGTCAGACCCTCTTATGTATTAGGTGGTAGAGCAATGGAGATTGTCTATAGCGAAGAGGATCTCAGAAACTATATGGACAATGCCGTTAAAGTTTCTAATTCGTCACCAGTATTACTTGATCGATTTTTAAACGATGCTATTGAAGTTGATGTTGATGCAATATCCGATGGTAAAGATGTTTGTATTGCTGGCATCATGGAACATATTGAACAAGCTGGTGTGCACTCTGGAGATTCAGCTTGTTCATTGCCGCCGCATAGTTTAAACGAATCCATACAAGATCAACTTGCTGAACAGGTTGGTGCTATGGCTCGTGGATTAAATGTAATTGGTTTAATGAATACTCAGTTTGCGATTCAAGGTAAAGAGATTTACGTTTTAGAAGTTAATCCGCGTGCTTCGCGAACAGTACCGTTTGTATCAAAAGCAACAGGAATACCTATTGCTAAAATAGCCGTGAATTGCATGGTGGGTAACAGTTTAGCTTCGCAAGGAGTTACAAATGTTCCAGTTCCGGATTATTATTGTGTTAAGGAATCTGTTTTTCCTTTTATTAAATTCCCTGGCGTTGATCCTTTGCTTGGACCGGAAATGAAATCTACCGGAGAAGTTATGGGTGTTGGTAAAACATTTGGCGAAGCTTTTGCGAAGGGACAATTTGCATCAGGAGAGACGTTTCCGTTATCGGGTAAAGCTTTTATTAGTGTAAAGAAAATTGATAAAGAAGAAGCAGTAATAGTGGCTAAAGAATTAACTGCGTTAGGTTATGAAATATTTGCAACGTCGGGCACATGTAAGACACTTAAAGAAGCAGGCGTTACGTGCGAACGAGTCAACAAAGTAAGAGAAGGACAGCCTCATATTGTTGATATGTTAAAAAATGATGAAATTGATTTAATTGTAAATACGACAGAAGGTAAAAAAGCGATTGCAGATTCTTACTCAATTAGAAGAACGGCACTACAACATAAAGTATTCTATACAACGACCATGGCCGGTGCGTTGGCAACGGTTGAAGCGTTAAAGCAAAGAGATAGTACGGGTGTGAATAGTTTACAGGACTTACATAAAGGAGTTATCGCATGAGTCAACCAATGACAACAAAAGGCGCAGAAAAATTAAAAGCGGAATTGCGTCAACTGAAAACGGTTGACCGACCTCGTATCACTAAGGCAATTGCAGAAGCTAGAGCACATGGAGACTTAAGTGAAAATGCTGAATACCATGCTGCACGTGAACAGCAAAGTTTTGCAGAAGGCCGTATTAATCATATTGATTCAGCCTTGGCAGAAGCGCAAATTATTGATGTGACAGAGATAGATGCTGAAGGTCGTGTTGTCTTTGGAGCAACGGTTGAGTTATTAAATGTTGAAAC
>JBFIIJ010000063.1:0-9534 GCA_041601315.1 Gammaproteobacteria bacterium | reverse complement strand
TATTGAAACGTTCAAAACGTTCTTTAACCTTTTTCTTTTGTTCTTCATCCAGAGATTTCCAACGTTCCATCCGTTGTTTGGCTTTTTCACGTTGTTCTTCTGACATTTGTCCCCAACGATCGGCACCTTTTTGCAAGCGTTGTTGACGTTGTGCAGGCAATTCATCCCAATTTTTCTTAAAGTCTTTTAGTAAGGTTTGATCTTCTGTCGATAACGAATCCCATGCAATACCTTCTTCAGCAAAAAGATTTGCCGAATGCAATAAGCTCAATAATATTAATATTCTTAATCTAGTTTTCATTATTGTCGTTAATTTTTTGGTCACTTATTGTTTCAATTAATTTTCCTGTTTCTTCTCTTTCCAAATCTAAAGGATCTATCCATTCACCTTCGTCCGTTTCCCATTCGCCGATGAATTCAAGAAACGCCATCGAGGGCATTGTTTCATCTACTATCTGTTGCTCTGCAAATAGGGATGACATAGAACAAAGCAATAACAAGAAAAATACATTAGCTTTGTAAATCATTTTGTTCGAGCCATTCATAAAATTCCAAATCTTCAAATAGTTCGAGATTGTCAGAAGCAGAAATTAATTCCATATCATCAACTGGAACGGGCTGTATTGAAGTGGGGGAATTTAGTAAAAGCACAACCGCCAGAACCATAACGCAAGCCGTCGCTAAACCACCAACGACTAATCCTTGTCTATTAGCAAACCAATTAACATCACGGGCTGCGGCTCTTTCCATTGCCTGTGTACGAACCTGACGAATCTTTGCAAGTGTGCTTGCATCAAGTGCATCGACACTTTCATCCAGACTTTGCCTGATGTTTACAGTTTCGTTGTCGTTTAACTCGTTATCGTTATGATTGCTCATTTCCAATACCTATTCCCAATGATCATCCAATTTATCGCGCAAACTATGTACCGCACGAGAGTAATGTGTTTTTACACTGCCAGCAGAACATTTCATTGCACTCGCTGTTTCCTCAACACTATACCCTTCCCATGTTCGTAATAAAAAAGCTTGCTGTTGTCGCAATGGTAGAGCATGTATTGCCAAACCCAATTCATCAACTCGTCGATCCGATTGCAACAATTGTTCAGGCGTTCTAGCCATTCCATCTTCTGCTTGCTGCATAGGATCTTTGTGGTCTTTATCATTTTGGTCTTCATCTTTATTGCTAAACCAGCTACGAAATTTATTACGTATTTTATTACGTCGATACCAGTCTCTAATACGACTTTGCAAGATGGTGGTAAATAAAGGCCCCCATTCTGCGGTATCGCGATCGGCATACTTTTCAACCAATTTAAACATCGCATCTTGCAGGATATCCAAGGCATCATCCTTATTACCAGTTGCGATCTCAGCCATGCGAAAAGCACGCTTTTCAACACTGGCGAGAAAGGCATCCAATTCACGATGAGATTGCAGCATTTATCTCCATTAGTCTTTACTGTTAAGTTAAAATTTTTCATCGTGAACATTCATGTAAGCAGTATGTATCACTGATTACGTATTATCGAATGATTTATCATCACCGGCAATGTTTACCTAGTCTGCTTTTTTATCAAAACGGCGTTCTTTCATTTTTTCATGATGCTTTTCTTTTACTGCTTTCGCTTTATCTCGTTCGCTGCCACTTAATTCACCATCGCCATCGGTATCCATTCGCTTTTTCATTTTTTCACGATACTTTTCTTTTGCTGCTGCTTTTTCTGCGTCACTAATTTCACCATCGCCATCGGTATCCATGCGCTTTTTCATTTTTTCACGATGCTTTTCTTTTGCAGCTGCTTTTTCTGCATCACTGATTTCACCATCGCCATCAGTATCCATGCGCTTTTTCATTTTTTCACGATGCTTTTCTTTTGCTGCTGCTTTTTCTGCATCACTAACTTCACCATCACCGTCGGTATCCATTCGCTCCATTCTCTTTTGCTTACCTGCATCTTTGGCAGCCTGACGTTCGGCATCATTTAATTTTCCATCGCCATCAACATCGAATTTGGCTTTCATTTCTGATTTCTTTGCTTGCCAATCCACATCATCTTCTGAAAAAGCCGAAAAGCTTAGACTTAAACCTAATATCGCTACTGCTAAAGCAGCGCGTTTATTTTTTGTTAAATTTTTCATTTAGTGAATCTCCTGTAGTAAACGTGGTCAGTTTAAATTCTGACCACGTTTTTTAAATATAGTGCTATCTTGTACGAGCAACACGTTCTGTTTTTTTCGGACGTTGAATCTTTCTATCGCGAACATCCTCTCTTCGATCACGAACATCTTCTCGCTTATCACGAATGTCTTCTCTTCGGTCTACGACATCTTCGCGGCGATCCCTGATATCTTCACGTCTGTCTAGAACATCTTCCATTCGATCTCTACGCGCTGCTGGTGTGCCAGGTTCGTAATTATGGTTTGCATCCCAAATATCTTCCCGACGATCACGCACATCTTCTCTTCGGTCTACGACATCTTCACGTCGATCACGTACGTCTTCTCTCCGATCAATCACATCTTCGCGTCGATCCCGGATATCCTCACGCTCATCACGATTTAATCGACCATCTTCGTTTTTATCTGCCTGTGCTTTTCTGGCCGCGTGTAATTCCCTCTTATTTAGTTTTCCATCTCCATCAACATCATAAAGATCGATAAAATGTGCCCGGCGGGTTTCAACTGATGCTTCTTCAGCGATTGCTGGTGCGCTTAATACCATGCCCAAAAGCAGGCTGCTTATTACTTTCGTATTTATTGAATTCTGATATTTCATGACAACTGTTCTCCATTAGAATTATCTGTTTACACCCGTACTAACGCATGGGGTATCATTCGGTTGACAATAAATTCAAATAAATTAATTACGGCGTTTGAGTGCAAAGCCGTAAACAGGGGAAGATTATGGCAGGCACGGGACATGGCGATTCTACAAAAGCAATTCTCTACGCATTTTTTGCAAATCTGGGGCTAGCAATCGCTAAAACCGGGGCAGCTTTATATACCGGATCTGGCAGTATGATGGCAGAAGCTATTCACTCTTTTTCTGACTGCGGTAACCAGATTTTATTATTTATTGGTTTAAAACAAGCCGAAAAACCAGCCGATGTAAAACACCCGCTTGGTTACGGTAAAGTCACTTATTTCTGGAGTTTCATTGTCGCCATTATGTTATTTAGCATGGGTGGTCTTTATTCTGTTTATGAAGGCTGGCATAAATTAGATGACCCAGGCGAATTAAATCAAATCTGGGTGGCATTAGTCGTCCTTGGATTTGGTATATTACTCGAATCATCCGCTCTGTATGGTGCGCTGAAAGTAGTTAAAACGATAAGACAAGAAAAAACTTTTTTTGAGTGGCTTAAAGTCACGCGCAATGCTGAATTAGTGGTCATTCTTGGAGAAGATTCAGCTGCCACACTCGGTTTAATTATTGCCTTTATTTTTGTTTCCACTGCGGCGATCACTGGCAACCCTATGTATGACGCGCTTGGCTCAATATGCATTGGTATTATCTTGCTGTGTATTTCTGTTTTTATTGGCTGGCGTATTAAATCACTTATCGTTGGTCGTTCTGCTGAACCTGAATTAAGAACTTTAATCGATAAGATCATAAATAAAGACGACAGTATCGAGAAATTGTTGAATTCTGTAACGATGCAATTTGGCCCAGAAGTTTTACTGGCAGCAAAGATAAAAATGAAAGCTGGATTAAGTATTGAAGAAGCGGTAAAACAACTCAATGAACTAGAAGTAGAAATTAAACGGCAAGTCCCAACAGTTAAATGGTGTTTTATGGAGCCTGATATTAAAGATTAGGATTGAAAAAACAAGGTGAAGACATTTATTTCCATAGTTATAGCTACTACACTTGAAGTGCGAATACTTTTAAATTTCTAATCATGAGTGTCTAAAATGGAAAAGGACTATGAATTATTAAAAGGACTTAGAGCGCTTGCGGATACTGCCTTTCCAAGAAAGTGTACTTACTGTGGAAAAGTATACGAAAATTCCGAGCAATTTCTCATGGAAACTAATGGAACGGCTAGTTCAAATACCGGTCTCGTCGAATCAATTGACGATGACGAGAATCCCATCGTTGAGGCATATAGAAATTGTAGCTGCGGCTCTACCTTGATGGATTTTTTCGGTGATCGAAGGAGTACTTCAAAAGAAGCATTAAAACGACGGCAACAATTCGGAAAAATGCTTGATTACCTGATTGATCAAGGCCTTGAAAAAGATATTGCTCGTCAGGAATTACTAAAATTTATTCGTGGCGAAAAAAGTCAACGATTGGAAGATTTTAAACTACCCCAAGTATAATTTTCCAGTCTCCGTTCAGGGGCACCTTTAACTATTTATTAACAAACGAGAACTGCTGCCCCCTGAATTTCGCCATTACGTAATTTTTCCAATGCCACATTAGCATCTTCCAGAGGAAAGGTCGTTACTTCTGTTTTGATTGGTAATTGATCTATTAAAGCTAAAAATTCTTCGCCATCTTTTCGCGTTAAGTTTGCTACAGACTTAATCGTTCTTTCACCCCAAAGTATATTGTAGGGAAATGAAGGAATATCGCTCATATGTATTCCAGCACAAACAACAACACCACCTTTAACCAGTGACTTTAGTGCCAGAGGTACTAGCTCGCCTACTGGTGCATATATAATTGCTGCATCCAGTAATTTCGGCGGAGTTTCATCAGAACCCCCTGCCCAAAAAGCACCAAGTGATTTTGCAAAGTCTTGTGCTTCAACATCGCCTTTGCTGGTAAACGCATAGACTTCACGACCTTGTTTAATTGCTACCTGAGCGATGATATGTGCGGCTGCACCGAAACCATATATCCCCAATCGTTTTGCTTCGCCTGTCATTTTGTATGATCGATAACCAATCAAACCGGCACAGAGTAAGGGAGCGACTTCAACATCAGACATTGTGTTTGTTAATGGAAAAACAAAGTGTTGATGAGCAAGCGTATATTCAGCAAAGCCGCCATCAATTTCATAGCCGGTAAAACGCGCTTTGTCACACAGATTTTCGTTACCTGAACGACAATAGTCACATTCACCACAGGTAAAACCTAACCAGGGAACACCGACACGATCACCAGCATTTAATCCTTTAACATTTCCTCCACAAGTAACTATGTTGCCGACAATTTCATGCCCCGGGATCAGGGGTAGTTTTGCTTTAGTTAAATCACCATCGCAAACATGAAGATCAGTCCGACAGACCGCACATGCCGAAATCTTGATTAAAACATCTTCCGGCCCACATTCAGGAACAGCACACTCTTCTAACACAAGTGGTTTCCCCTGTTCATGCAATTTCATCGCCTTCATTCTGTGTTATTCCTCATATCTATTTTCAATAGTTTAAAACGTGTCGAAAATATATTCGACTGGCATTAATTAATACTCAAGTAAACTTTAATTCTGGTCGATATAGCTATACTAATAATAATAGTAGGTGTTGATATGAGTGATCGACGTAAAAAAACACGTAATAGTGATGATCGACGAAATAATCAACGTGTCTTCGTTGACCTTAATGTGACGACGCTTGTTAATGATAAAAAGTTTGTTTCCAAGATGCGGAATATTTCTGGCAATGGAATGCAGATTGTCGAGCCAAGCGATATAGATATACAGCCTAATCAGGATTGCAAAGTTATTATTAAGGATGAAAATGTATCCATACAACTCGATGCTTCTGTTGTTTGGAGAGACTTTGGCTTATTAGGGCTAAGCTTTAAAAAGCAAGATCCTAATATACAAAAGAAACTCAATAAATTGTCTCAGAAGCTATTAATGATTTCTTTCACGGATTCAGGAATGGCAGGTTTAGCTTAACTCTTTATTCATCATGTGATTTGCCGTTTGTGCGAACGATGAAATGAGTTGTTCTTTAAACATCGTATCAATATCCATTTCTTCTAATGCTTTTTTCATACATATTAACCACTGATCACGTTCTTCAATGCCAATAGTAAATGGTAAATGTCTGGCACGCAGACGTGGATGACCAAAAGCAGCGATATAGCGATCCGGCCCGCCCATCCAACCACTGAGAAACATATATAATTTTCTGCGGGAGGTTCCTAAGTCTTTGGGGTGTAAATTTCGAATTAACTCTGCTTCCGGCAAAGTGTCCATATAGTCATAAAACAAGGTGACTAATTTCATTAATTCATCATCACCACCGATACGTTCATACGCGCTTGCGATCTTATCTACTTCTTCTTCACTCATTATTAATCACAACCTCTGTGCCCACTTCTACCAAATCAAATAATTCAATCATTTCATTATTACGCATTCTGACACAACCACGCGAACCGGGTTGTCCCATATCAACATCATCAGGTGAACCATGTATATAAATATAACGGTCATGGCTATCGACGTTCCCACCCTTATTCTTTCCTTCTTCCATACCGCTTAACCAGAGTATGCGCGTTAAAATCCAATCACGTTCCGGATGTAATTCGCGTAATGCCGGCTGGTAAATTTCTCCAGTAGCAATCCGACCAACAAATACGGAATTCACTGCAGTACCATCGCCAATCTTTTCAGAAATAATATGTGTACCACATGGCGTACATTCGCTATCCATTAATTCGCCCACGCCATTCTTCGCGGTAGAAATAGAATATTGTTTAAGCTGTTTATCACCATCGAACAGCGTTAAGGTTTGTTCCGAAATTGATATTTGAATATGCATATTATTATTTTTTTCTAATCGTGTTCATCAAAGCATCAAAATTACCATCTGCGCTTAATGTATAACCGTTAATGTCCTTTCGTATCGCTAACACATTATCCTCATACCATAATGGAATAGTGGGTAAGGCATCAAATAATATTTGTTGTAACTCGCGATAATACTCTGCCTGTTTTATTAATGACGATTCCAGTTCGGCTGTTTCAATAATCGTGTCAACTTGTTCATTAACAAATCGACCACGATTCGCACCATCTGGTGGTATTGCGCTGCTATGAAATACATAACGAAATACATCCGGCATTTTTAAACCGACCCAGGACAAACTGTACATCTGAAAACGTCCGGCTTTAATGTCACCATAGAATGTACCCCAGTCATAACTACGGATATCAACATTAATACCGACTGTTTTTAATTGATCTTGAATAATAGTCGCGAGGCGCAGACGAAATGGATCGCTTGATGTTTTGTAGCTTAATTGTAATGGCGTATCGAGACTGTATCCCGCTTGTTTTAATAAAGCTCTCGCTTTATCTGGATTAAACTCATAACCGGTTAACGCAGCATTTCCCGCCCAATGATCCGGAGGCAGTAATGTCCCTGCCAATCGTGCTGATTCCCCCATAACATATTTAATGATTGCTTCGCGATCAATCGCATGCGCGATAGCCTTACGTATTAAATCATTGCCCGTTATCGGATCTTCCAGATTAAAACCTATATAACTAAATGTGCTGCCGTGTTTTCTTTTTACATCAATGGAATCTCTTTCCGATAACCACGTTACGATTTCAGGCGGCAAGTCACCTTGCACTAAATCTATCTCCCCTCTTAATAATTTCAGTACTCTTACTGTCGGATCTTTTAAAGCAATAAATTCGATTAATTGATTATCTTTAAGCCTGATTAGTTTTAAGCGCGAATCATCTTGCCATTCAGCTATTTTCATCGCACCACTACCTACTGGTGCTCTACTAAAATCGTGTCTGTTTGAAATTAAATGCGCCGGGAGAATACCTATAACTAATCTGCCAGGGAAAAGAGGATCGGCTTGTGATAATTTAAAATCAATTGTGTCCTCATCAACAATGGTCATTGAGCTTATCATCTGTACCGAACTTCTATGCGGAGAAATATTCGCTGGATCAAGCACAGACTCATACGTTGCTTTCACGTCGTTTGCTGTTAAGTGTGAACCATCATGAAATTCCCGACCTTCATCTCCTAATGTAAAACGATAATGATCCAGTGCAATTTGTTCCCAGTTGGCCAGATCGGGAATAACCTGAAACTGCTCATCGAAATCAATAAGACTTCGATAACACAAGCGCGTTATCCGATAAGAAGATGCATCGGTAGAAAATCGAGGATCGAGTGTTACTGGCGCAGCATTTAAACCAATAGCAATACTATTTCTATTTGAATCAGCGCATCCGGAAATGATAAAACTACAAACAAAAATTACTAAAGAGGTAAAAACGGTTCTCATTACTTAGTAAAGAGAGCAATCGACTCTACATGTGCGGTGTGTGGAAACATATCCATGACGCCGGCTTTTTTTAATTTGAATTTTTTCTCGTTGACTAGAATACCCGCATCGCGCGCCAAGGTTGCCGGGTTGCATGAGACATAAACAATGCGTTCAACATTCTTGGTATTTAATGCAGCAATAATTTCTTTTGCACCAGTACGTGCTGGATCTAATAAAATCTTGTTATACGGTTTTTTCATGAAATCATAGTCTTGATCAAAGTCTGCTAAATCAGCAGCATAAAACTCAACATTATTGATATTGTTTTTCTCAGCATTCTGTTTTGCTCGTTGGACTAATCCTTCATCGCCTTCTACACCAACAACCGATTTCGCTCTCCTTGCAATCGGCAAGGTAAAATTACCAACACCACAAAACAGATCTAATACTTCATCGTTTTCATTAACTTCAAGTAATTCCAATGCCAGGTTAATCATACGTTGATTAATATCAACATTGATCTGGGTAAAATCGATTGGCTGAAAATAGATATTCAGATCATGATCGTCTAGTCTATAGAACAATTCTGATTTATCAGTATCATCAAGGCGATGAACAGTTTCATATCCACCGGGTTGTAGATAGAACTTAAAATTATGCTGTTGTTCAAACGCTTTTAATTGAGTTAAGTCATCTTCGGTAAACTCAGCAAGATGTCGCACTACCATAGCAATACCGTTATCGCTGACCGCCACTTCTATTTGTGGGATTTGATCTTTAATTGACAGATTTTCAATTAATTCCTGTAAGTCCGATATTTTATGACCGACATCAGGATGTAAGACTTCGCAATGTTTTATATCAGCAATAAACGGACTGCGTTTTTCACGAAAGCCAACTAACACACGTTCTTTTTTAATAACGTACTTCACGCCTAAACGTGCTTTAGTTCGATAACCAAACACGGGGCCCGTTAACGGTGGCATGACTTCTTTTGGCTTAACATTGCCAAGATGTGTGAACTGTTCCAGTAACACACTTTGCTTATGTTCAATCTGCGCTTCAGGACTCATATGTTGCAAGCTACAACCGCCGCAATAACCGAAGTATTCACAACCCGGTTCTATTCGTTGTTCACTTGCACTGATGACATTCTCAGTGACACCTTCAGAAAATTTAGCGCGAGTACTGACATAATTAAATTCTACTTCCTCATCAGGAAGCGCATTGTCGACAAAAACGACTTTGTCATCGACGTGCGTTACACCTCGACCTTCATGTGAAAGAGATTCAATAGTAGCTTTGAAAAGCCCTTGCGGGATTTTTTT
>JBFIIJ010000062.1:0-9559 GCA_041601315.1 Gammaproteobacteria bacterium | reverse complement strand
TATTGACCAGTTCTTCGACAACATTAACGTTTGAACTTTCTAACGCGCCTTGAATTGTTCTGCCTAAACCAGTCAGTCCAGGTGTGCCTGTTGTTGCTGAACCACTCGCTGCTGTTTCTTTGAGTAAATTGTCACCAATAGGTTGCAGTCCAGCCGGGTTGATAAAATCAGAAAGTTGGATTGATCCAATTTGAGTAGGTGCTGTACTGCCTGCAACCAAAGCGCTGACAATACCATCTTCACCGATTGTCACACTCAATGTATTCGCAGGAACGGTTACAGCAGGTTGTAATTCAAAACCATTTGATGTGACCACCTGACCCTGTGAATTCAATTGAAATGTTCCATCTCGCGTATATGCAGTCCCACCATCTGGCATTAATATTTCAAAAAAACCATTCCCTGTGATAGCCATATCCAATGAGTTTTCTGTTTGAATAATATTTCCTTGACTATAAAACTTTTGCGTTGACATGGTTCTAACGCCTGTACCAATCATTAAGCCCGAAGGAATCTCGGTGTTTTGTGATGATTGAGCACCGGGTTGTCTTACCGTTTGGTATAAAAGATCATTAAAAACGGGTCTCGACGTTTTGTAACCAGTGGTATTAACATTCGCCAGATTATTTGAAATCACCGACATACGTGTTTGTTGTGCATCTAAACCTGTTTTTGCAATCCATAATGCTTGAGTCATTTTTATTTCTCCAACTCGATAAAACTTAGTCTAATAAATAAAATAATTAATTAAGTGAAAGTATTCTGGTACCCACTTCATCGTTTTCTTTTGCTGCAGCCATCGCCTTAATACCCATTTCAAATTGCCGTGCAAGCTCTATCATGTTTACCATTGCACTAACCATGCTAACGTTACTGGTTTCCAGAGATTCTGGAGCAACTCTGACACTAGCGTCTATACTCGCAAGCTCTTCACTACGAAGACGAAACAAACCATCTCCACCTTTATAAAGATCGTCAGTAGAAGGATTAACTAATTTAATACGATCAATTATGGCCAAGGTTTTTTCATCTTGACCTGCTGGACGAATACTAATGGTGCCATCAGTACCAATAATGACTTCTTCTGCTGGCGGCATCGCAATCGGACCACCATTACCTAATATCAATTGACCATTACCATTTTCCAGTAAACCGGCATTGTTTAATCGCATATCACCGCGACGAGTATAGGCTTCACCGCCGTCCGCTGTTTGGACAGCGAGCCAACCATCACCATTGATCGCAAAATCAAGTGGGTTCCCGGTGTGGTAAATTGTGCCATGGCTATAATCAATTCCAGCTCTTTCCGACATGGCATAAACTCTTGATGGAAGTCCATCACCAAACACGGGCATACTTCTGAATTGCTCCATATCTGCACGAAACGCCGGCATTGAAGCATTAGCTAGATTACTGGTAACGGTTGCTTGACTTAACATAGTGTTAGTCGTCGCCGTCATTGAAAGATAAAGTGACTTATCCATGATTTAATCTCTCTCTATCTTAAATTAATGATTGATTGAGTGATTGTGTCAGACGTACTAATCACTTCTGCGTTAGCCTGAAATGATCGTTGCGCAATAATCATATTCACCAGTTCTTCTGATAAATCAACATTGGATTGTTCTAATGCGCCTGACTGAATCAAACCTAAACTTGCTGTACCAGGTGCACCAACAGTCACTGCACCAGAAGAAAAAGTCTCACCCCAGGCAGTATCACTCACTGGTTGCAAACCTTGTGGATTACGAAAATCAGCCAAAGCAATTTGACCTTGAACACTGGATTGACCATTTGTGAATCGTGCAAAAATAATTCCTTCACCATCAATATCCAGACCACTAAGTCGACCAGTTGCAAACCCATTCTGACTTAATGCATTAACGGCAAATGAACTACCAAATTGTGTTGATGATGAATAATCTTGCACTAATGAAATGCTGGCAGCACCAGCAATGGCAAAAGCAGGCGTTGTAATTGTGCCTGCTGCAGGTGTCGTCAACACGCCTGCAGTTGAATAAGCCATTGTATCCGGTCCATCAGCTATTGCTCCATCAATATAGGTATACGTATTCCATGTGTTAGCAGTTGCAGTCTTAACATAATACAAAGACGCCAAATGTGAATTACCCAAGCTATCGTATATGGTGGTCGATGTTGAGTGGTTAAATGAATTTGGATTCGTGGGGTCAAATGTACCGACTGCTGGTTGCGTTTGAGCGGCATCAAGGTTCAAATCAATTGTCATTGTGCTACTTGCTTGTGGTGCAATATTTGAAGTATTTACCTGAATTGGTCCTGCTGCACCTGTTATATTGCCGGATGTATCCGCTCCAAATGCAATCAAATTTTGTCCTTGTGAATTCGCTAAATAACCGTTTCGATCAACACCAAATGCACCACCACGGGAATAAACTTGCGTACCACTATCATCCAGAATGAAAAAACCACCGCCGTTGATCGACATATCCAGATTATTATCTGTAAATGAAATATTGCCTTGAGTAAATTGTTGTCGAATTGCAGAGAGCCGTACGCCACTTCCCGGAGTGTCTCCACTTCCACCTACATTTGTCACCGCAAAAACATCTGTAAATTCAGCGCGTGATTTTTTAAATCCTGCCGTGTTTGAGTTAGCGATATTATTACCAATTACATCTAACTCGCCGGACGCTGCTTTTAACCCACTTATTGCTACTCTGAATGCCATGATCTTTCTCCTGATAAATGATGAATAACCTTCATCGTTTACTTACATGATTTCTCTTACTTCACTTATGCTTACCGTTCCTATTCCATTAAGGTTTAGTAATGGTTCGCCACCCGATTTATTCAAGGTAACGCTATCAACTTTTGCATTAACTAAAACTGGTTGCACAACAGCATCACCATTAATTAATGCAGCCGCTTCAAAAGTGTACTTGCCTGATGGCAAAGCGTTTCCGTTATTGTCTAATCCATCCCATGAAAATTTTGTTAATCCCGCTGCACTTGATCCTAAATCAACTTGTCTGACAGTTTGTCCAGATGCATCAGAAATACTTATCAGCAGATTGGAAGTAGAAAGATTTAAATCAATTGCACCACTGATTTGCCCGCCGGCAACTAAATCTGATTTATTACCTGGCACTAACACAGTATTTCCTACCATTGTAGAAGCTTGAAGTGCCTGACTCGATTGAAGTGAACTGGCTAGTGTTGCAAATGATCCATTTAATTCTGTAATACCATTCACTGTTCCGAACTGCGCCATCTGACTTAAAAAGTCACCACTCTCCATTGGATTCAATGGATCCTGATGTTGTATCTGCGTTAACATCAATTCAAGAAACTCATCTTGACCAAGTCCTTCACTTTGCTTTTTTTCCGGTTGCTTAAGCGCAAGATGTTGTAACTCAGCAGGTAGTATTGTATTTGAATCTGCCATGATGTTTTCCTCTAAATATTCTTAATCGTTTTAACTGTTCTATGATGTAGTCAATGCTATTGACCAATACTTAATGTTCTTAACAACATTTGTTTTGATGCATTAATAATTTCAACATTGTTTTGAAATGTTCGTGTTGCCGAAATCATATTGCTCATCTCTTCAATAGAATTTACATTTGGATAAAAAACATATCCTTCTTCATCTGCTTTAGGATGCTGAGGTTGAAATTCTTTACGAAGTGGTGATTGACTCTCAATAATTCCGGATACACGTACACCATTACTCAAGCCATTTTTCATAGAATCAGAATACACTGTCTCAAAAACAGGATGTCTTGCTCGATAAGTTTCACCGTCACTGCTACTAACTGCATCCAGGTTTGCCATGTTACTAGCCGTCACATTCATACGTACGGTTTGCGCACTCATGGCCGAACCGGCAATTTCAAATACGTTTAATAAAGACATTAGACTTCACCTCTTATTGCTGTCATCAAGCCACTGATTTTTCCATTAAGAAATCGTAAACTGGCTTGATACATCATTGAGTTTTCCATGAAGGCTGCACGTTCGGTTTGTAAGTCAACAGTATTGCCATCAAGACTGGGTTGATCAGGAATCCGATACATAATATTTGCACCCATTTTCGACATGCCTGCACTTGTAAGATGACGATCATTGGTCGTTTTCATTTCACTCGTATTTGAACCCGCCTGTTTAAGCACGTGTTTAAAATCAATATCGCGCGCCTTATAGTTTGGTGTATCAGCATTAGCTATATTCGCTGCTAATAATTCTGCTCGATTAGCTCTTAGCTTGAGTGCCGTTGCGTGTATGCCGAATAAATTATCCATAAGTTTTTATCTGAATAGTTAAATATGTCTGACAATCTGCATCAGCCGTGCCAGAGTACAGAATTAACTAAATTTCAAAGACTTAGATGGGTTTTTCGGTTTTTATTACGAATAGAGCGGAAAGGGTTTGCCTCTAGATGGCAATGTGAAGAGGATGATTAATTTACGGATTGTTCAGACGGGCTTATAAACAACTCCACGTGGACATTTAACCATTTCAAATGCATTACTGTGATTAGTCACCGTTTCAGAAGCCCCCAGAATAAGTACTCCATCACTGTGCATTGATTTAGCAAATTTATTCATTATTTCAGCCTTGTTTTCACTAGAAAAATAAATCAACACATTGCGGCAAAAAATAATATCGAACTTGCCCAAAGTAGCATAACTTTCCAATAAGTTGAGGTTTTGAAATCGAGTTCTGCATTTTATTTTATCATTTAACTTATAGATCTCATTTTCTGATTTAGTAAAATATTTTTTCTTTCTTTCTTCGGACAACCCGCGTGACATGGATAAATAATCATATTCAGCAGCAGTCGCACTTTTTACAACCCGCGAAGATATATCTGTTCCTATAATCTGGATACCTCCAGGAAAGCACCCTGGATTTCTCATCATAAATTCTTCAATAATCATACTTATTGAATAAGCTTCATGTCCATAAGAACAGGCAGCCGACCATATTCTTGGTGTCGACATGCGATTACCTGTTAGCTTTGGTAAAAGTACATCGTGCAAATATTCAAATGGATATTGATCTCGAAACCACGATGTTTCATTTGTTGTCATAGCATCAATGATTTCAAGTTTTAACTTTGGATCACGACCACTTTTAATCAAATTGGTTGCTTCGGACAGACTTTCAACATTGTGTTCTTCCAGAATTGGACGCAATCGATTTTTCACAAGATAGGCTTTATTCTCACCTAACGTAATTCCGGAGGATTTTTCCAGGTAGTCACAGAACGCAAGATATTCAGTCATATCCTGTTGTGGTGTACTGCTCACCTTAGTCGCACGTGATTGAAACTGCGCTTCTTGCAAAATTTATCATCCTTTCAGTTAAACTGTTGTTGTCAAATACTTCTATTGTTATGCCGCTTGGTCAGTTTCTGCATTTTTAATTTTTTCAATATCTTCCTCTTTAAGCTTCAAATGACTCAAAACACGTCCAGCTAATTCTGTCGCATCATATTTTGCAATGAAATCATCAGCACCTACCTTCTTCACCATGCTTTCATTAAATGCACCACTCAATGATGAATGCAGCATAACCGTAAGCTTACTTAAAACAGGATGCTCTTTGATATTCTTAGTCAATGTATAACCATCCATCACTGGCATTTCAACATCAGAGAGTACTAGTGAACATCTTTGTGTAATTGGAATACTGTCGTCTTTTGCCCACTCGAGCAGAATATCGTATCCCTCTTTTCCATTGTTCGCTTGTGTGTAAGAAATTTCCATTTGCTCAAGCACTTTAATAATTTGTTTTCTGGCCATACCTGAATCATCAATCACCAGAACATGTTTGTTTTGTACTTCATCTTTTTTAGTGCCTATTGTAACGTTTTCATCAATGTGATCAGAAAAGCCCATAACATCTGCCATCACTTTTTCAACATCGATAATTTCCACTAATTCATCATCCACATTAGTCACTGCTGTTAAAAAGGAAATGTTACCCATGCCGCTTGGTGGTGGTTTAATTTCTTCCCAGTTCATGTTGACGATTTTATCGACACCGGCAACAAGAAAACCCTGAATATGTCTATTGTACTCAGCCACAATGACAAAACTGTTTTCCATATCTGAAATAGCAGGTTTGCCAACAGCCATTGCAAGATCCATGACAGTAATGGTCTGACCTCGCATATTAGCAATACCACGAATGACCGGGTGTGCCTGTGGCGCACGCGTTAGCGGAGGACATTTTATGACCTCTCTCACTTTAAAAACATTAATACCAAATCGTTGTCGCTTATCCAGTTTAAACAATAACAATTCCAGTCGATTCCTTCCCACCAGTTGAGTTCTGGAATTAACATTATCCATCATATTAGCCATAGTCTGACTCCGGTTTACCTTTCTCAGACTTATATCGACCCGTTTATTGAGAACTTGAATCAAGAAATACGGCATAACCTTTGCATATTCATTACAACAAAATGACTGATTTATCCGACTCAAAGGTATGACATATTAATGCGACTTCTGATGACAAAAGGACAGATGGTAGACCGTAGACACAATATGTCTCTTTCTATTTTTGCCCATAAATCGTCATTTGAAACTAATTACACGTCGAATAATAGAAGTGTTAGAGCTTTGGTTCAGGGATTATTCAATATGTTTATCAAGAAAGAAAATAATGAGTCGGTCAATATTGAGAAGCAATACATCAGCCATGCTTTAGAAGAAAACGAAAATGAAACAAGTTCATTACAACGTTTGGAAAACTGTGCGAATGCAGCTCGAGAAACCGGAGCATACAGCCAAAACGAATGGGTAAATAAAACTGATGAATAAAGACAACTTAAATGTACAGTTTATGTCATTGCTACCCAGCTTATTCGTAATGCTAGCAATGATCACCCTATCAAATAATGTCTACAGTAAAGAATCGCATTCTCTGGCTGATATTGCCAAAACAGCTGAGGACTTTGTTCTAAATCAATTACAAGATTCTACCGACGAGATTCAGGTTGTTGTTGGACAGCTTGACCCACGTTTAAGATTACATCGATGCACTATCCCACTTGAAGCCTACAATCAGAATTACGGATCTCGAAATGGACTAAGCACTATAGGCGTCCGTTGTAATGATACTAAGCCATGGTCATTGTATGTCCCTGTATCTGTTAAGAATTTTAAAATGGTAGCGACGCTTAAACATGCCGTGATACGTAATACTGTGCTAACGGACGAAGACATTATTTTGGAAAAAATGAATATAAATCGTTTGTCATCAGGATATTTTGACGATCTTGCACTACTAAAAGGCAAAGTATTGACTCAAAATCTATCCAGAGGTGCTGTCTTAACCAATCACCATATAAAATCGCCGATGGCGGTCAACCGCGGTCAAAGTGTGACTCTCATCTCAAAAAACTCGGTAATTGAAGTGAGGACAAAAGGTATGGCCATGTCAAAAGGTGCAATTGGTGAAAGAATTAAGGTTAAAAACTTGAAATCTAACCGAATTATTGAAGGTGTAATTATTGACAACAACTTGATAAATGTGAGCTTATAGACATTTTTTAGAGTGAATAAAACTAAAGTTTTGTTCTCAAACTGACGATAATACATGTAATCGATTATTAAATGGTGGAATAACTAAAATGGTTAACGAAATAAAAAATTCAACTCATGCTCTTTTGAGTGGTCTTGCCAATCAGCATCAGGCTGAACAGGCTAAAGATCAAGCAAAAGCTGTTGGAAACAAGACTCAAGGTACTTCTGAGGATAGCGTCAGCTTAACAGATCAAGCTGAAAAGCTCAGAGCACTTGAATCCAGTATTTCTAATCAACCTGTTGTTGATACGAAACGGGTCGAATCAATCAGAAGCGCTATTCTTGATGGTTCTTATAGAGTTGATGCTACAAAAACTGCTGACAAAATGGCTGATTTTGAACGTTTATTAGATAGTAAAGTTGGAGATAAGTAATCATGAATAATCAGGGAAGGTTAACATCGCTTCTTAAGCAAGAAGCAAGCACGCTGGAAGATCTTTATGAAGTATTGATGAAAGAATTGGTTGCTCTAAAAGACCATAATTCAGATTCGGTCACTACATTGTCCAAAGAAAAAGATTCAATGTTAAATAAACTCGAACAACTTGATAAAGAAAGACAACTTTGTGTCAAAGATGCGAAACAGGAAAGCTCAACTTTTACAAACGAGATAAACGTTTTAAGTAGCGAAATTGAAATTTGTCTGGATAGATGTAAACAACAAAATAATATTAATGGCGGCATCATAGAAATGAGTCAGCTATTTAATGAAAAAATGCTCGACATAATTTGCGGTAATTCTGATAAACAGACAACATATAGTGCTGCAGGTAAAAATAAAGCTAAAAATAGTCAACACAGCCTTGGCCGTGTTTAGTAAATACTATGGCAGTGACGAATACAGTCATCACCGAAAAACTGATTTCGGAAGATAATCTAACTGATCAAACTGATCTTGAATCAATAAAGCTTACGAAATTTGACGACATTCGTCTTCTCTTAAGCAAAGTTCACGCTAAGCATTCACTTCTTTCCGTTACTATTGGATCTTCTGAGGAATACTATGGAAGCACCATCGTTGAAATTAATATTAATGAAAAATATCTGGTTATTGATGAGTTGTATCCTCATGAAGGTCATGAAAAAATTCAAATAGGGACTCAGCTTTGTTTCAGTACTCAATATTCAGGAGCCTTTGTTAATTTTACTGGAACGATAGAAGCAATTGGAGAAAATGAAAAAGCGGCCTATTACAAAATAGGTATACCAACTGAAGTTGAATACCACCAACGGCGTAACACTTATCGTATTGCAACTAATGTTAATGATCCCATCCTTATTAATCTTGTTAATGAGGATGAAGTATTAATAAAAGCAGAATTAAGAGATATTTCCCATGGTGGCTTGTGTTTGCGTATTAACACATCACAGCATGTAACCATTAAAAGCGGGGACTATATCCCGACCTGTTTAATTCAAGTCGATAAAAACCGGAAAGTATTAAGTTCGCTGAATGTTTGTCATGTTGAAGTTATTAAAGAAACTGGTTCATTACGTGTTGGTGCTGAATTTGCGCAAATCAGTAAAATTGATCAACGTGAACTTGAACATTTTATAGCTACATTAGAAAGAGCAATCATACAAAAAATTAAACGCACTGATATCAAAGCTGTTTAATTTTTTAATAGTCCACTAATTTATAGTTCTACTTTTTCCTTTTTATGTTTACGATAAAACTCTAAATCCGAAACCCGATCCACATCCCTTCGTTTTGATAAAAGCGCTGTTTCCAAATTCAGTTTTTTTGCTCGGGAACATGTTTCAGAAAACACACTTTCCTTTCCCCAATTAATAGCTGAAAATAATTTAACATTATTTTTTCTTAATCCAATAAGATAATAACCACCATCTTCCGCAGGACCTAAAACCAAACCTTTACCGCTTTCAAGAAAATTCATTGCTGATTGTATATCAGTGCTTAATAGTTCAGGGCAATCACTACCAATGAGTACAGCGTAAGGGTATTTATCTAAAACACT
>JBFIIJ010000061.1:0-9588 GCA_041601315.1 Gammaproteobacteria bacterium | reverse complement strand
TATGGATACATTATTTAATGTTATTGATGCGGGCTTCTCCGCCATTCGCAGCTTAATGAGTTTTGCTAATTCACCTGTCGGTTTTACTGCCATTAATACTGAAGGTAATGCCGAAGCAACAGTTTCGATGCAGGTGGCGGTTAATCCAACATTTGTGGCTAATTATAACAATCTCGAAGGTGCTGCGGGGAGATCCGATGAACTCACCGGTACCACGCTGGATTTTTCTACTAGCGCCAGTGTCTTATCTGATGCGTGGAATGCTGGTGGTGTTGCACATACTTACAATCAGGCAGGTGGCGCGGTACCGACAACGCTACTGAACGGATTAATAAATGCAATCCCTGGCTTTACTACTATCTGGAATATTGTTTCGATACTGGCACCGGAAATGCGCTTTTGTAACCCCGGTGGAATATGGGGGCCCAATGATAAGGGCAGCTTATGGTTGGGTTATGTCGATATTGATGCGGTACACCCTGACCGTTTGGCTGCAGATCCCACTGACCCGGATACAAGAAATGGTGTCCATGTTTGTGATGATGCCGGTATATGTACTTTCGAACCGGTGATTCCACGTACAGAAGCCTCAAAGGAATGTGATCCATAGGCCCATGACTAAGTTATCCATTCAATTTAAGGATATCGTTAAGCTTCAACTTACTCTGAGCTTGCGACTAACTTTTATTTTATTATTATCTTACTTGAGCTTTACGCCAGTCATTGCAGCTCCTGACTTTCCGCCGCCGCCGAATGCTTCTGTCGAATGGGTGGGAAAAGACCTTCAGGTTAATGGTATTAAATCACAAGTACGTAAATTTAATTCTAATAAAACAATTGAAAAGGTTGTTGAATTTTATCGTCAGGAATGGAAAAGACCGGTTGGTAAAGGTATGCCCGGATTTACAGAAACGATTGCTTCAGCACCTTGGTATATCATCAGTCGAATTGAAGATAATTATCTTATGACGGTACAGGTTCAGGTCAAAGAAGATGATGGCTCCAGTTCATGGGGTTATCTGTCACTAAGTCCATTGCCTGGAAAAATAGATCCTGGTGACATTGGTAAGGGCACACCAAAAATGTCAAATAGTCAGGTTCTTAGTGAAGTAAAAAGCGATGACCCGGGCAAAAAAGCAACAACATTGATTATTGCAAATGATCATTCTGTCTCTAGTAATGTGACCTTTTATCGTAACCATTATCATTCCAAGGGCTGGACTGTAGAAACAGATCGAGAACTAGATCAGGGAAAAAATCACGCTCTGGTATTTAAAACCAGACGCAATCGAGTCACGATGATGTTTATGAAAGATAAACATTCAACAAAAGTCGTTATTAATAATGTTACGAATTCTATACTTCGTTGAATGGAGTTAATATACAACTATGCTTAATAAAATTAATTTTAGACAGCACGGTCAGGGCATGGTCGAATTTACCATCGTTTTGGTATTTGGCGTCATGGTCATGACGATAGGTCCAGGTGGAGATGTATTGTTAGATCTGTTGGGTATACTGAACGATAAACATCAAGGTTACTCTTATGCAGCCTCTCTATCGGAAATACCGCAGTATGATACGATAGGCGAATACGCAGTAGCAGTAGGTGGTGATTATGTTGACCCTGCAGCCCTCGCCACTCAACTGACTGGTTTTACCGATTTCCCGGATTTAGAGTCATTTCCAGATGATTTAGTACCGGATACACCAGAAGAGATACTCGATACCATACTAGATGGCGCTACCAGTTTTTTCTAAGTACTATAAACCAATACCGACTAACCAATAATAAGAACAGATCATGGCTAAACAACAAGAGAAAAGTACACTTCCATTACTGGCAGGAGCAATTGGATTTGGCATCATTGCCGCATTATTAGCTATGTTTTATCTCAATACACGCGAAGCTCAGTTAAAAAAGCAATACGAGGGAGATAAAAAGCAAGAAGTTTTGGTTGTGGTAGCAAATACTGATATACCTAAAGGACAAGAGATTACCGCTAATCTTTTCTCACAACGTCCTGTTCCTTTAGGTTTTGTACATGATGATGCCATTAGTCCAAATGAATTTGATCGTTATATAGGGCGTTCACTGACGACCAATCTGGGTCGAGGAAAAACACTGTTAAAGAGTTTTATGGATGATGATTTTCCACGTGATTTCTCGGATATTATTCCACCGGGCAAACGCGCCATTACAGTCGAAGTCGATGATGTAAATTCTATTGGCGGCTTTCTACGACCAGGCAACCGTATTGATCTCTACGTCAACATTCCATTTGCAGAATCTGGCTTTAACCCAATTGCTCTAAAAGAAGCACAAAAATCCGGTTTAGTGAGTCTCTTGCCACCAGGCATTCAGTCTCAGATCCCAGCGGGGTTAATGGATGTAGCTGGATCAGTAGCCGATCCGTCTGCACTGTTTGGTATGTTCACTCCAACGGATGTCATTATCCCTGTTGTCCAAAATGTCACTGTGTTAGCCACGGGTAAAGATCCTTACAAAGAGACATTAGATGCCTTACGGCAACCTCAACAGCGCACAGAATCTCATTTTTCCCATATAACGGTGATGGTTGATCCACAGCAAGCTGCGCTCATTACCCTGGCACAGGACAAGGGTGAAATGTTGTCATTACTACGTAACCGTAATGATAACAGTGCAAGCGATTTTACGACGATGAAACCGGAAGATTTGTTCGGTAACGCCGCTCGTATGGCTGCAGCAGAAAAAGAACGTGCTTCAAGAACAAAGACTGCTGCGGGTGTTGATGCTAATGGCAACCTGGTGGATGCCGATGGCAATAAATTGATCGACCGAGATAAACTCGCTGCTGCAGGCTATAGCGTTAATGAAAACGGACAAATCGTCGATAAAGACGGCAATATTGTTGATCCTGGTGATATTGTCATCGCCGCTGATGGTTCGGTCATGACTAAACAACAACTTGCCGCGGCAGGTATGACGGTCAATGCAAACGGACAAATCGTCGATAAGAATGGCAACGTTGTCGATGCTAATAATGTGATAGTTTCCGCGGATGGTTCTGTGATGACAAAAGAACAACTCGCTGCTGCCGGGCTTACAGTTAATGAAAATGGGGAGATTGTTGATAAAGATGGCAAGGTAGTTTCTGCAGATAATATTATCATCTCTAAAAATGGCACCGTTCTGACAGCAGACCAACTTGCTGCTGCCGGACTTAGCGTTAACGAAAACGGTGAAATTGTTGATAAAGATGGCAACGTCATAAATCCTGATGATTTGATTATTGCTGCAGACGGTAGCGTCTTAAGTAGTGAAGCTCTTGCTGCTGCTGGACTTAGCGTTAACGAGTTTGGTCAAGTCGTGGATAAGGATGGCAACGTTGTTGATCCAAACAACATTGTGACTGCATCTGATGGCAGCATCATGACCAAAGAACAACTTGCTGCTGCTGGACTTAGCGTTAATGAAAAGGGGGAGATTGTTGATGCCAATGGCAATGTAGTAAATAAATCAGACTTGATTACCTCAGCTAACGGCGAAGTACTCAGCAAAAAACAACTTGCTGCAGCAGGATATAACATTAATGAAAATGGTGAGATTGTTAATGCCAATGGCAAGAAACTTTCTGCAGACGACATAGCGCTGATTGCCGAAAACCAGACAATAACTGGTACTGCGAAGGTAATAGCAGGGAAATACCAACTCATCATCGGTGGGGATAGTGAAAGTGGTGTTGCTTTATCCACAACTGTAACTATACCTAAGGACGATGTTGAAGAAGCTAAATAATTAGTCGGGAAGTTTATGGGTAAACGGCTTAGCTTAAATTGTTTTATCTTACTGTTAATATCAAGTATGGCGGAGATAGGCTTAGCCGCTGAGGATGATGAAAAAGAACTATCAGCGAGTTCTGAGCTGACTAATAGTAAGACCGCAAAAGAATTGCGTGAAGGCGATGAAGATTTGCAGACAAAAAATATTAATGTGATACCTACACCAAATAAAAAGCGATCTGTGAAAATGATAATTGGTGGTGATTCTGAAGGTGGTGTAGCAAAACGGGTGATCTTACCGGTAAAAGATTAGAGTTTGGAATCATTATATTGAAGGGGACTTAAGGATAGTATCCTTTATTGTTTTAGTAAGAAAACAAGTAGCCATGCAAGTTCACGGTTATAAATAATAATTAAAATCTATATTGTTAAAGAAAATCAGGAATAATTTATCATGATTAAAAATATCTTCGTCGCATGCCTCTTGTTTTTCATAGCAAATATTTGTGTCGCTAGTGAACGGATAGAACTATATTTTGGTGAAGTAAAGATACTTAAACCTGGGGAAATAGAACGTATTGCAATTGGTAACCCTGTTGTCGTAACTAATTCTATAACTAATAAAGGTGAGTTACTTTTGTTCGCTGAAGAAGCGGGTGTCAGCAGCCTACATATTTGGTTTAAGAACGGAGATGAGAAGGACTATACCGTTCATGTAGTGGTTGCTCCTGATAATCTGGTCAAACGGAAAAGTGAAGTAGAGCATTTACTTTCCGATATCGAAGGCCTTGTGGCAAATATCATTGGAGATAAAATCGTACTTTCAGGACTAGTTGCTTTCGGACATGAAGATAAAATCGCTACTGTTAAAGAAGCTTATCCAGAAATCGTCGATAACCTCAATTTTGCTATCAATTCCTTGGTTAGGAAAAAATCGGAAATAGAAAGTTTACTCTCGGATATACCTGGCTTGAATGTTCGCATTGTTGGTGAACGCATTGCGATTACTGGTGAGGCAGATGAAAGCTACACAGAAGCAATCGCAACCGTTGTTGGCGCATTTACAGAAGCGATGGATCTTACGCAAAAGGGTGTTGGTATGGATATGCAGAGTCCGACTAACAAAATGGTTCTGATGAATATCAAGATTACCGAATTTAATAAAAATTACTCTGATACTTTGGGGATAGCCTGGCAAAACCAGATCGCGGGTCCTTCAGCAGCATTTGCCCTAGACGGTGCAACTAATTCAGTGTTTCGTACACCGCTTACAGCCTCAACTGCAACTCTTGCAGGAAATCCGACAGGTTTGACAGCAGGTAATGCCATCAGCGCTCTTGGCTACTTTGGTATCGCTGCTGAGATCACTTCTCGAATTAACTTAGCCGTAAGTTCAGGTAACGCTGTGATTCTGGCTGAACCGCGGCTGGCAGCTCGCAGTGGTGGCGAAGCTACCTTTCTTGCCGGTGGAGAATTCCCTATAGAAATATCCAATATCAACGGAACCACGGTTGAATTTAAACAATTTGGTATTCAACTTAATGTCAAACCTACGGTAGATAGAGATAACAACGTTCGTGCTAATGTAGAAACTGAACTCAGTGCAGTTGACCAATCGGTCGCAGTAAACGGTATACCGGGTTTAATAAGTCGTAAAACTACTGCTGACGTCATACTTGCATCTGGCGAAACATTGGTGATGTCTGGCTTAATCAATCAAGAATTTTCCAAAGATACCAGTGGTCTGAAATTTCTTAGCGAGATCCCGATACTTGGTGCTCTATTTAGATCTAAAACCTTTCGCGATAAAAAAAGTGAATTAGTGATATTTGTTACGCCTTCTGTTTTTGATAGCAGCTCACAAATCAATAAAGATGCTATCGAATATGCCAGAGAAGGCGTTAAAGCTTCAATAGATGCTATTGATGAAGATGCTCTCGATATCGTTTATTAAAACACTCAGGAATTAATTATGTTTGATGTATTAGTCAATAACAGTAAGGGTGAACGGATACAAAATTTCAGTTGCCCTGTTAACGAATGCACTATCGGTAAGGCACGAGATAACTTCATACAATTACGTGGCTGGAAAGTGGCTCCTTACCATGCCGTGATTAACCGAACTTCAGAAGGTCTGTTTATTGAAGATAAAACAGGACAGAGTCGAGTAGAAGTGAATGGTGAAGATGTTGAACATTATGGTCCGATTCGCACTTCAGATAAAATCATCATTGCCGGTTACTCTTTGCAAGCCGGTATGAGTGCTGATTCTGCAGACTCTGTCGATGATGATGATGATGACTTTGCAGATATGAAGACTGTGATAGGCGTACATCAACATAAGGAATTAGATGACTCAGAAGAACTGAGTAAAACAATAATCAGTCTTCAACATAACGAGAAATTCAAATGGCGTAATCGCGTACATGAAGAATTATTGGCGGTTATGGATCAACGCCGCACGGATATCAGCGGCATGGATGAAAAAGCCCTACGTAAGCATGTAGAGGCTATGGTAAAAGAAGTCATTGAAGAAATGGGGTCCAAATTACCTGCTGATGTTGATAGAAATAAACTGCTAGAAGAAGTATTAAATGAAGCCGTAGGACTCGGTCCGCTAGAGCAATTACTTGCTAATGATGCCATAACTGAAATTATGGTTAACAAATATGATGAAATTTTTATAGAGCAATCTGGCAAACTAACCTTGTCTGATATCACTTTTTCCAGTGATGATGCTGTCATGACAGCGATTGAACGTATAGTTTCTCCTTTGGGTCGACGTATTGATGAAAGCTCACCTTTGGTTGATGCTCGATTAAAAGATGGCTCACGTGTTAACGCTATTATTCCACCACTAGCATTACGTGGTCCTTGTCTTACTATTCGAAAGTTTGCCAAACAAAAGTTACAAGCTCAGGATTTGATTAACTTTGGTGCATTGAATCAGGGCATGGTGAAGTTTCTGGAAACTGCAGTTAACAATCATATGAATATTCTTATTTCTGGCGGTACGGGTAGTGGTAAGACAACCTTACTAAATGTATTGTCAAACTTTATTCCCTCTAGTGAGCGCATTATTACCGTTGAAGATGCAGCAGAATTAAAGCTTACACAACCCCATCTTGTCAGCCTTGAAGCACGTCCGGCTAACCTGGAAGGAAAAGGTGCTATCCCGATTCGTGATCTGGTTAAAAACTGTTTGCGTATGCGACCTGACCGCATCGTTGTTGGTGAGTGTCGTGGCGGTGAAACATTGGACATGTTACAAGCTATGAATACAGGTCATGACGGTTCCTTAACGACAGCGCATGCGAACACACCTAGAGATATGATTGCCCGATTAGAAGTGATGGTCATGATGTCTGGCCTTGATTTACCCGTATCTGCTATTAGAGAAATGGTAGCATCTGCAATACATCTGATTGTTCAGATATCCCGTTACTCCGATGGCAGTCGTCGTCTTACCAATATTACTGAAATTACCGGTGTAGAATCAGGTATTGTCTCTATGCAGGATATCTTCCGATATCAGCAAGAAGGTTTTGATGAGAACGGTAAAGTGAAAGGTCATTTCGAAGCAACTGGAGCCATCCCTCACTTTTATGAAGAGATGCGTCAGCGTGGTTTGGATGTTGATATGTCAATATTTGCTAATTAAAAATGGATACTATAAGAAATCTTTCGGCTAATGCCAGTTATCTGCTAACGATAGCTAGCTCCTTTTTAATGGTAACGTGCTTGTGGTTTTTACTATTAAAAAAAGTATCCACCGCAATAGACAATTATAAAAAGAACTTTACCGAAACTGCCAGTAGTAATATGTCGGATATGTTCATGTCTTTTGATCCTAACCAGATGTTCATGATTAATATCATTGCCATAGTATTACTACCGCTTCTTACATGGTTAATTACTGGCGACATACCCGCCACCTTGGGCATGTTGGCCGTAATCATTTTATTACCTTCACTTTTTTACCGTTCAATGCGTAAGAAACGATTACAGCGATTTGAAGCCCAGTTACCTGATGGGTTGATTATGATTTCTGGCGCCATGCGTGCTGGTGCCAGTTTAAATATTGCCTTAGAAAGTCTTGTTAAAGAACAACCTGCACCACTATCACAGGAATTTGAATTATTTCTTAAAGAACAACGAGTCGGGGTAGAGTTTTCAGAATCATTGAAAAAAATGGAAAAACGTATCCCTCTTCAAGATTTTGGCATGTTAGTCACAGCACTTCTCATTAACCGTGAAGTCGGAGGTAATCTGGCAGAAACAATGGAGACTCTGGGAGAGACATTACGTCGTAAAGGCATGATGGAAGGCAAGATTGAGAGTTTAACTGCACAGGGTAAACTTCAAGGCATTGTCATGTCAGGCTTACCTATATTACTAGGAGTTTTACTGAACTTCATGGAACCTGAAGCAATGAGTAAGCTTTGGACAACGACTGTTGGTTATCTGGTTTTAATTGTTATCATTATAATGGAAATGCTCGGTTATTTTATGATTAGCAAGATTACGAGTATTGATGTTTAATTGAGATGAAGAATAATGGATAGTATTTATTTTAACGGTAGCCTTTTATCCTTTTGCCTCGCGGCTATTCTAACCGTACTATTATTCGGAAAACTTTATGCCATGGTCAATAATGATGACCGAGCATTTATGGATCCCTTATCCTGGAAACTAAAATTACTTTGGCCTTTTATTCAGATCATTGCTAACTTTTTCTGCGTATTTCTACCTTATGAAATGCTTGAAAATACGGAAACAAAAATATCTCAATCTGGCGTAGGCTATCTTCTCACTGCAGAACAGTTTGTTGCGCTACGTATCATTTCAGCCATTATTGCTCCATTAATAGCTCTATTTGTCATGGTCTGTCTTGATAAATACCAGCCTATATATTTTATCTTTATGCCAATACTAGGCTTTATGTTTCCGATGATATGGCTATCCGATACACGTAAAAAACGTGACAATGCTGTTATTCGAACTTTGCCAGTCTATCTCGACTTTATCACTATGTGCGTGGAAGGCGGCTTAAATCTACAAGGTGCTTTGGGTCAAGCGATGGAAAAAGCACCTCCAGGTCCGCTTCGTAATGAATTTGCAATCGTATTAAGAGACCTGCGTTCTGGCTTGTCCCGTGCAGATGCTCTTAGGCGCATGGCCGAAAGACTTGATATCCCTGAAATTACCAGTTTTGTTAGCTCCATTATTCAGGCAGAAAAAATGGGCGCCTCTCTCGCAACTGTACTAAGGGTGCAATCAGAGCAACGCCGTGACGAGCGTTTCCAGCGTGCTGAAAAAATGGCCATGGAAGCTCCGGTCAAACTGGTTGGCCCTTTGATTATGTTTATATTTCCAGTTACGTTTATCGTACTAGGATTTCCGATCGCTATGAAGTTCATGGGTGAAGGGATGTTATGATTCATGGCTGTTTGACCCGAGCCAATGATGATCGAGTGATTAAAAATATCTCCAAAACCAGTAATTTTTTAGAACGAATGCGTGGTCTTTTAGCTTCACCACCTTTAAAAGAAAACGAAGGTTTATTGATAGTTCCCTGTTCCTCAGTACATACTTTTGGTATGAGTTATAACATTGACTTGGTCTTTCTAGACAAGCAATGGACCATCGTAAAAACAGTCAAATCACTAAAACCCTGGCGCATGTCACTCTCAAGCAGCGCGAGTATGGTGCTAGAATTAGCTGCAAATAGCATAGAAAGACTTCAATTAGCAAACGGACAACAATTGGAATGGCGTAATGAATCACAAATTTAAAATACTATTATTCACATTGATATTTTTT
>JBFIIJ010000060.1:0-9590 GCA_041601315.1 Gammaproteobacteria bacterium | reverse complement strand
GTCTTACCCATAGATAAACCTACTACTGGATCAGTTAAACCTAATAACAATGCAATCACGGGTTTTAAATGTCCTGGTCTTAAACTGGCAAGAACTGTCAGTTTTTTAACTAAACTTTTCGCTTGATTTAGATCGCTTAAAAAATTAACCATTTGGCTATTCAACATAACCGGCGCATGACTCATGGCTTCAACTCCACCGGCAAGTATCATGTTTGAATAGCCATCGGCAATATTTCGAAAGGCGGTATCGACAGCTTGCATACCAGAACCACAATTTCGCTGCACCGTCCAGGCAGGGACTTGATCACCACAACCTAAACGCAGGGAAACAACACGGGCAATGTTTGCTTCATTCGGCGCTGGCATAACACAACCGAGAATGACTTCATCAAGTTCTTCCGCGGCAAAGGGCTGACGCAACATTAATGGTTGTGCAGATTTTAATGCCAGATCTGCGGCAGCAAAATAACCTGGCCGTCCACGGGCACGCAGAAAAGGAGTACGAGCACCATCTATAATATAAACAGCTCGCTTGTTATCAGTTTTCCTTTTCGTCATCGATTAAACTCCTGAGTATTCATCTGGTGCAAAATGATCCACTTGCACCACTTTCATACGAGCATCAATTGCATTGCGTATTGATTCCGCTTCACCTGCATCAACTATATCGGCTGCAAGCGCAGTATCTATATCATCATTTTGTAAAATACCTTTACGTCTGGCTTGTTTTATTTTTTGTTCTGCTGCTTCACTAGCTGTAGCAAGGTTAAATGCCTTATTCAGTTCATATAAAGCTTCATCTTCATTATCAGGAAAATAAATTCCTTCTATTAATCTTTCACGAACAGCTCCTGGCTTAAGTACGAGTTGAGTGAGTTGATGATCAAGTTTATCTGATGGCTTGTGATAACGACGGCCCAATGGAAAACAAACGAACTTTAAAATCACGCCGGCCCATAGTGGCAGATTATTGGCAAGCGAATATAAGGCTTCTTGTGTATTGTAAGCACAATAACTTATTGCCCAATTGACTATGGGTCGTTCATCTTCAGGACTCTCATTGTTTTCAAATTGAGCAATGGCTGCTGTACCCAGATACAAATAACTTAATGCGTCACCCAATCTTGCAGAAATACGTTCACGCCGTTTAAGTTGACCACCTACTATTGTTAATACCAATTCAGTTGAAAAAGCCAATGCCGCTGATAAACGTGACATGACTCTTCTCGTTGAATTACCTTTTGCAAGATAAGCGTTCGTTAAGCCTAATAAGAATGCTCGAGCACCACTTCCTGTTACATGAGCAACATGACGGGCTAGCGTTTGATCAAATTGATCCAGTCCATCTTTACCTTGATGGGCTGCTTTTATTTCATCCATTAAACAAGGATGGCATCGCATTGCACCTTGTCCAAAGATGATCATATTTCTGGTCAGTATGTTTGCGCCTTCGACCGTAATAGAGATAGGCAATGCCTGATAGATGCGCATTAAATAATTTGTTGGCCCAAGCATAATGCCTTTACCGCCATGCACATCCATTGCGTCATTAATAATATCGCGCATCATCTCTGTTAGATGATACTTAACAATAGCGGTTGCTACTGAAGGGCGAACGTGTTGATCAAGCATAGATAATGTTAACTGTCGTGATGCTTCCATTAAGTACGTCTTGCCAACAATACGCGCGATAACTTCTTCAACGCCTTCAAACTGGGCGATCGGATTACGAAACTGTTGTCTTACTCGTGCATAAGCTGATGTGGTATGACATGCCAGTTTTGCAGCAGATACACTTAACGCGGGTAAAGAAATACCACGTCCTTCTGATAAACATTCCACTAACATACGCCAACCTTTACCCGCATACTCAGGCCCGCCAATGACCCAATCAATAGGAATAAAAACATCTTTCCCCCAGTTAGGACCATTTTGAAATGGATTTGCGCCAGGCATATGTCGTCGCCCTATGTCTACACCTTCCGTATCAGTTGGAATAAGCGCAAGGGTAATGCCGATATCTTCCGTATCACCAAGAAGATGTTCCGGATCATATAATTTGAATGCCAGACCTAATAAGGTGGCAACAGGACCTAATGTTATATATCGCTTTGACCAATTGAGCCGTATACCAAGCACATCGTCTTCACCATTAAACGATTGTCGGCAAACAATGCCATTATCAACCATACCAGCAGCATCACTTCCTGCCTCAGGTGCAGTTAATGCAAAACAGGGAATGTCTTCGCCACTGACCAGTCGCGGAAGATAATAAGACTTTTGTTCTTCAGTTCCATACTCAAGTAGTAACTGTCCAGGACCTAAAGAATTGGGAACCATTACCGTGACTGCAGCAGTAATACTTCGGCTTGCCAGTTTTATTATGACGGCTGAATGTCCTTGGGCAGAAAAGCCAAGACCACCATGCTCTTTCGGAATAATCATGCAGAAAAATTTTTCTTGTCGAATGTAATCCCATAATTCTTTTGGCAAGTCATGTAACTGATGTGTGATCTGCCAATCATCAATCATGTGGCACAACTCTTCTACCGGACCATCCAGATAAGCTTGTTCTTCATCAGATAATTGTGGTCGATATTGTTTAAGTTTTTCCCAATCAGGGTTGCCACTAAATAATTCTGCTTCCCATCCTATACCACCGGCTTCTAATGCTTCTTGTTCTGTTGATGACATAGTCGGCACCTGTTTTCGAAACCACGCAAAGACAGGTTTGACCAGAAATGTTTTTCTAAATACATCATTCTTTAATAAAGTGATAATAAACCCGACAAGTAACCAACATAGAAGCAAAACAGGTACGTCAACATGCGTAACAACACTAATGTATACCATGGATAGTACTAATGCTGTTGACCATATAGTGCTATTGGCATTTACATAAGCCATGATCAAACAGACTGATAAAATTAATACTCCAGCGTAGATTAACTCGCCCATTTTTGTTCCTCCATGAATGAACTTGTTTGGCTGCATGTTGCCAATGAGTTATTCGATAACTGTTGTATGTATTGCATGATTTTCTTATGTATGTCTGCGACATTTTCATACAATATGCCATGACGATTTGATTCAACTTCAACATAAGTCACATCAGCATTTATTAATTTGTTTTGTAAAATCTTTGAACTGTCTGCTGTAACAACAGGATCAGCTATAGATTGCATCAATAGACATGGACAATTAACACGATTGAGTTGATGGGAAAGAACATAATTCATGCGAACTAATTCATATAAGGCTCGCACAGGAATATGTCGATAATTAATTCGCGCATGCTCAGGATTGTTTACTCTATACGGCATCACACCTTCAAATGATGATGCCCAACGCACAAGTCGTGAAATACCGTGTAATAAAGGCACGAACACCATGTTTTTATTTTTGAATTTTACTGGTGGATTTATAATTACAGCACCAGCAAGTTTAGATGGATGTTCCGAGGCCAGGATTAAAGACAAAGCACCGCCGGTTGAAAAACCAACCAGACATATTTTCTCAACATGGGGTGCTAATATTTCATAGCCACGTTGTATGGCACGCAGCCAGTCTTCCCAGCTACGCTCACGCAAATCGACAGGAGAAGTGCCATGGCCTGACAACCGAACACCATATACTGGATAGCCTTCAGCAATGAGTTTTTCCGAAAGCGACTTTATCTCTGCTGGCGAAGCGAGGAAACCATGAACCAGAACAACACCCATTTTATGCTGAGATTTTTCAGGTACCTCAAAAAAAGGTCGGCCACTTTCCGTTGCAGATTCATGTTTATTGATAACATCAAAACGAGATTTATTATAGTAATGATGATTCCAGTCATAACTCCGCAACTCATCATCGTAACGAAGATGAGCAAGCTCAATATCGCTAATGGATTCGTATTGTTTAATTGCCTGGTTTACTGCATGAACCGCACTGGACACAGGTGCCATTTCGTTTGCATAGACTTGTATCGTATTTTCAATTCGAACAGTATCAAGCTCAAAATTTTCTTCTAACTTATCAAGCAAGAACAAATGGCCTTGTTTAAATTTAATCAATCCCTTTTCATAAGAAACATCAAGAAATTGTTTCAATGCATTTTTCTTACCCAAAACCAGATCAGCATACACCTCAGGGTTTCTCAAACTTCGATGTAAATGTATGTCTGGATGTTGCTGGATATTTTTAACCGCAAGATAGACGAGCAGAAAAAATTTTCTAGCTTCAATCTCTTTTTTATCTTTATCTATCAAATTTAGAATAATAGTTGACGCAAGATGACTCAGATTAACTGTAACTTCTTTGTAAATACCTTCCATGTAGCTGTCACGAAGTCTTTCACTACTATGACGAATACTTCTTTTAATTATTTTTTCAAGCCACGGTTTTTCCAGTCCTTTAAGTGAAAAAAAGTCTTCTATTGAATTCAAATTCTGTGCTAGATATTTCTGTAACTTTTTCTCCCACCAGGGTCGACATGCAGCTAAACAAACCGGGCTTCCCAAACGCATATCCATATCTGTATTTTTTAATAATAAGTTGGTCTCAATAATTAATTCTTCATTTGCTTTTTGACTTATTTCAGAATTGAACAAGCCTGCGCCCTTATGTAGAAAATTATCGCCCGTATTAAGAGGATAAAATGTAATATTTCCGGGAATGATTTTTGTTGTTCTTCTTGCAGAAAATAATAAATGCTCCCTGTTTTTCAAATTCAACATTTCAACCCATGAATCTATTCGTTCCCAATCCTGGGATTTTTCTGCCGTACGAACTGCTAATTTAAATGTATCAACAGCATTAGCTAATACGGCGGCACCAACATGATGTTTTCTGTATGCGTCAACCTTGCGAGAATAAATACTGAACTTACCTTTATCATCTAGAACTCGTCTGTTTTTTATCATGCCTCCTTCAGGGAAAATAACGACCTTACGACCACACATTATCTCCGCTACCAATGTAGGCAATAGTTCTTCATGATCATTTGGTATAACGCCAACTCGACACAGGTATTTTCTAAAAGCTTCATTACCCTTGAATATGGTCTTCGTAGCAATACAACGACAAAAAGCACCGGTTTCTTGATAAATCAAATAATGTGGAAGGAAAGTCTCGATACGGGCGAAGTGATTGAACAGAAAAATCTCACCTTGTGCCAGAAGCGCCGGATCACCGTGAAGCTTGATATTAATACCAAGTACTTTTCTGAGTCGACTGAATAACCGAACCGTCCACTCATAAGTAGGGGGATGCAACTGATATTCTTCGCCCATAGATACTTTCCTATGATTATTTCTTCAAAATCGTAATAGTTACAAACTGTTATTACATTACTCCGTATGTGTTTATCGGCCGATTTATGGATTTATTTAGGCATTCAGCATATGTACTAGAATAGTCAAGTTTTTAAAATATTATATAAAACCTTAATAATTAAAACGCTGGAATTGAGTATTTACGAAGGCTGGTTCTTAATTGCAGACTGGTTCTTTTTCATTCTTATGCTTAAAGAATTAAGTTAAAACACTAACTCGTATATTAACTTCATACATTACAGCTTCTTTTGTAAGAATATTTTTATGACTAATTCTATATCGACTTTAACAATCCTTCTTTAAAGTCTTTATACTCCGGACGCCAGCCTGTTCGCTCTATTGTCAGTTTATTATCACAACGTCGACCTATACCACGTATTTGATCATCCGTGTTAAAATTCGGTAAAGGTTTTTTTAACGTTTCTGCAACAAAAGCATAATATTCTTTTCGCTTGATTGGCGTACCATCACAACCTAATTCGATTATTTCAGGTTCGTCTATTTCACCAACTCGTTTTACTAACCTTGCCGCATCGTCTACATGAATTAGATTCAACCAACCATCGGGATCAGCCTTAATCGTTTCGCCTTGCAAGATCGAGTTACGACCAATAATGCGGTCCGGGCCATAGAGTCCGGCTAATTGAACAACGCATGACTCTTCATTGCTTTCCAACCAGGCTAGTTCAATTTGATATTGTCGTTTCGCCCTTTCGTTATCGAGTTCAACATCGCTGTCTGCATTAACAACTCTGTCCTTATTGCCATATACAACCGTTGATGAAATTAATATACATCGTGTGATATTAAGTGAATTGACTCGATGAATAAAACTCGGGAAAAGCTCTAAATCGATCTGACTCGGCGGCACCATGCAATAAATAGTTAATGATTTTTCATCAGTCAAAACATCCAGATTATTCCAGGTACTCTCATCATTAATATCGAGGAGTATGGAATGTGCATCTGATGTTTGTGATCGATTTGTAAACCAACAAGTTTGATCGCTCAATAACGCCAGCAAACGTTTACCTAAATAACCACAACCGATAATAAGATGAGAATTGACAGGTTTCATAACTCTGTATAAATAAATATTTTAAACAATGATTAAAATATACAGATTATCACATCGTTATATAAATTTTATTTTCTACTATCAAACAAACCGTACTAACATTTATTCTTACCAAACACGCCGTAAAATTTCACTTAATCACTTTATTCAAAATAACCAAGCCTTTCGAAACAAACGGTTTGTGTATATGCGGTGTTCAAACAAGGTGTTTTAAATGAATAAATCTGGTCGTTTTCTTTCAACTTTAAAAAAGCTTCTCGCACTGCAATAAATTTGTATGGGTTGGTACGATTCCTGTATCTCTAAATAAACCCTGGAAAAGGCCGATATCACATATGGAGGTGCTAAATCGTGTCGAATACTCAAAAATACCTGGTTGATGTCGCAAATCTAATCACTTTGCCAGACATCTATATTGCCGTTAAAGAGGCTGTGGATGACCCTGATGTTGGTATGGTAGAGCTGGCTGAGCTGGTTTCATACGACCCTGCAATTTCGACAAAATTATTAAAAATAGCAAACAGCTCTTTTTATGGACAAGCATCTGAAATTGATACGGTTAAAAGAGCGGTTATGTTACTAGGCACCAAGACTGTTCATGACACTGTTTTGTCAATTTCAGTCTCACAAGCATTTCAATCTATTGTGGGCGTTCATTATGACGTCGCCACTTTTTGGGAAAATTCTATTATGCGAGCAGTAGTCGCAAAGTCTTGCGCAATTGAATTAAAAATTCCTGAACCAGACAGATTATTCACTCTCGGACTATTATCTGATATCGGTCATATGGTGTTGAGTATCCGCGCACCCGCTTTAATGAAAAAGGTCCTGCTACAGCATCAAAAAACGGGTTACCCACTCTATCTATTCGAACGCTCGACTTTCGGTTTTGACGCGGGTGAACTCGGTGCAGATTTACTAGAAGGTTGGTCAATACCAAACTCCATTGTTTCGGGCATTCGTTATCAGAATTGTCCTGAGTTCGCGTCAGAATTTGGACAAGAGGCCGCAATAATATATTGTGCCGGTCGATTGCACCCAGATGAGAAAGAGTTCCCGAATATGCTTGATTTTGAAGTACTTAAACGATTAAGTATGGATTATCTGGATTTTGATCTCATTCGTTCTGAAGCAACATCCATGTTTGAGGAAGCTTTGTCCATATTCCCGGCAACTCAATTTAAACAAGCCGTTTAAAACCATCGATCAAGGATAGTTTCCACAAATAGGGACAATAGGTATACTTGCGCCCTTACAAACTATAATTACACCGGAAATTCGGGCACTACCACTATCCTTGGGGACGATTTATGAGTAAAGAACAAGATAAAATATTTTTCAGAAATTTTTCACTAGCCATTGGCTTCATTGCTGTAATGATGGTTGTATTTTATGTCGTTGCACAATTTGCCGGCTCTGACGAAGAAGCAGATGCCAAAATGCGCGCATCTGCAGTTGCAGAAGTAACTGCACCTGTTGGTGAAGTTACTGCTGTTGGTGATGAACCAGAAGAAACAATGGAAGCAACAACTGAAGTTGCTGCGACTGATGCTGGTGGAGAAGCTAGTGGTGATGTAGGTGAAACAGTTTACAAGGGGCTTTGTGTAAACTGTCATGGTATTGCAGCTTTAGCAGCAATGATTCCACAAACGGGTGATGCGGCTGCTTGGGAAGCTCGAATAGCGAAAGGTATTGATACATTATATGACCACGCGATTAATGGTTTCACAGGTGACATGGGCATGATGCCAGCCAGAGGTAGTAACCCCGCTTTATCTGATGATGAAGTTAAAGCTGCGGTTGATTATATGATTGGTCAAGTTCAGTAAGTAATAAAGCAGTTTTAGTTATAAAAAAGGGAGCAGAAGCTCCCTTTTTTTATATTTAAAATTAAGAGTTAATTACTCTAGTCTTAAACTCTTTTGATAAGCCTCTTCAGATAATTCATCCCAAGCTTGATAACGATTTCGAAAATCTTCATACGCATCATAAACACGTTTGAATGCCGGACTTGCTGCGGCTTCTTCATCCAACGTTTCTTTTGTTAAACGTTTAAACTCTTTTAAGACCTCTTCAGGAAACTCAAGAATCTCGACACTCTTCTTGGTTCTTAATTCTGTTAATGCAGCCTGATTATGAAATTCCATTTGCGCATAAATCCATTCGCTGGTTGCTGCAGCCGCGACTTCAACAATCATCTGTAAATCTTCTGGTAGCGTTTGCCACTTGCTATCGTTAATCATTAATTCAAAAGCCGTACCCGGTTCATGCCAACCTGGGTAATAATAATATTTAGCCGCACGATTTAAACCAAGTCGCATATCGTGAAACGGTGCGACCCATTCCGTCGCATCAAGCGTGCCGCGTTCGAGTGCCGTATAAATTTCACCACCCGCCATTAACACCGGATTACCACCGGCTTTCTTGAACACCTTGCCGCCTAAACCGGGAATGCGCATGCGCAAACCTTTAACGTCTTCCAATGAATCGATTTTTTTATTAAACCAACCACCCATTTGCACACCGGTATTACCCATCGGAAAAGTAATTAAACCAAACGGCTTATAAATTTCCTGCCAAATTTCCAATCCACCGCCGTTATACAACCACGCATTCATACCCTTTGCAGTCATGCCAAAAGGCACGGTAGAAAAGAATTGCGCTTCCGGCACCTTACCCGCCCAGTAATAAGGCGAGCCATGTCCCATCTCAGCAACGCCTTGTGACACTGCATCAAACACTTGTAAGGCAGGTACAATTTCATCGCCGGCATAAACACGAACATCTAAACGACCATTACTCATCACACGAACATCATCCGCAAACTTCTGCGCACCTTCCTGAAAGATCGGAAAATTCGCCGGCCACGTCGTCACCATCTTCCACTTAAACGTTTTAGAAAGATCAGCACCCGCATCACTAACCGTATTTGATTCAGTACCACTACCACACGCCGCGATAAAGATACTGATCAATAAATAAAAAAAGATGTTTCGTTTGTTCATAATTTTATTGCCTTTAATTTACTAGATGCTACCGACATAGGTGATAAATAAGAATATAAAAATTAATATCCCAGTTATAGAAAAAGAAATGAGTAGTGATTTACCCCAATTAAATTTATCAATCGCAGCCATAATGCCAAACTGAAACATGCTGACAACTATTCCAATTGATATAGACGGTAATAGT
>JBFIIJ010000059.1:0-9625 GCA_041601315.1 Gammaproteobacteria bacterium | reverse complement strand
GGAAAACGTTTTGATCGTTGGATTGAAGTCACAGTCCCTCTTCTCTTTATACTCTTTTTCATTCCCGGATTACTTTATGGAATTCTTGTTAAGAAGGTTAAAAATGATCGTGATGTTGCCACTTTACTTGGCGAAGTAATGAGTCGATTGGGGCCTTATATTGTTTTGGCTTTCTTTGCTGCTCAATTTATTGCCGCCTTTAATCAATCTGGTTTAGGGCAAATGCTTGCCATAGCAGGAGGTCAGTTCTTACGTGACCTGATGATTCACGATGCATTTTTATTAAGCTGTTTTGTTTTAATGGCGGTTGTAATCAATCTTGTAATTGGCTCTTCTTCAGCAAAATACGCCTTCTTTGCGCCTGTATTTGTACCCATGTTAATGCAAGTTGGTATTAGTCCAGAATTGACGCAGGCGGCTTATCGCGTGGGTGATTCCGTCAGTAATGTCATTACGCCTATGAACCCTTACATGATTATTATATTGATGGAAGTGAAGAAATATGTGCGCGGCTCAGGTTTAGGCACAGTTGTTGCGATGATGTTACCGTACACTCTCGCCTTTTTGGCTATGTGGTTGTTATTGCTAATAGTGTGGATTTGGACGGGTTTACCTTTAGGGCCCGGCGGCAATTTAACGTATCAAATATAGTGATCGGCGGGAACTGTGCTATGATTCGCCGCCTTTTGAACACAGTTAATTTTAATGGACACTGAAATGTCAGACAACGAAACATCAAATAGACAAATTTTTAAAGTCATTTTCCACAATCAGGGCAAGGTCTATGAGATCTATGCGCAAAATGTAGACCACGGCATAATGTTCGGTTTTATCGAAGTGGAAGAACTGATATTTGGTGAAAAAACATCCATTGTCGTTGACCCTACAGAAGAAACGCTTAAAAATGAATTTGAAGGCGTTAAACGTACTTATATCCCTTTGCACTCAATCATTCGCATAGATGAAGTCATAAAAGAAGGTGCTGCCAAAATTACGGAGAGTGCTGAAAAAGGTTCAAATGTGATGCCTTTCCCTGTTTACACTAAATCAGGCGATTCAGAATAATTACTAAAATCTAGTAAGCATTTTCAAGAGTTCTTTCTTTTTTATATAGCTTGAGAACTGCGTAGCAAGAAAGTAGTCTTAATCTCACTAACGATTAAGGCTCACCATGAAATTCAAAATACTACTGATTTTACAATGTGCGTTGTTATTAAATGCCTGTGCGTCATTAACACCTCAATCGGTCAGGCAATATCCTGATAAAGAAAGCCAATCCTGTGCTAATTTCTTTTCTGAACTTGATCAAATAGTTTCGGCGGCAGGTGTGATTGATAGCGAAGCTGTCCGCATAAAAAATTATCCCTACTTACGCGTTAATCGGTTTTTATCTGATTTTAGTAATGATCAAATGGATGCAGCATCATTTGATTCATGGATTGATCATATGCAAACACTTGCTGAAGAAGGTTGGCAAATTGAATTAAGCAACATGCCTGCTTTAGATCGAAAAAATATTTCATTTCAAGCAGCAGAAATAAATATAAACATAAATGAAACAATTCGATATTGTGGAAACTTATTACGCACAATTGATCTTGATGAAGAAAATGAACGACTTCATTTGAAAACCATAGCCAAAGTCCCCGATGAATACAAAACATGGCAACGTGTGTTAGGACTTTACCCGTTAACAGCTTTCGTTTTTCGTTCAGGAATTGATAAATGGCATGAAGAAACAAAAAATAGTTATGGTCAACCATTAGAAAAATTAAACGTGCATGGAGAATTACTTCGTTACTTCCCTTCGCTAAACAGTACACCTTTGTCTTTGCAGGATGTTTCTCAAATCATAATTACTTCATCTCAAAATGCACTTAGTATTCCAGTACTATCGACAATTAATAAACAAAAACTTTTCCAAAGTTATGCTCCTGTTTTTGAGATTGATACAGTAACTAATGATGATCGAATTGGAACTGTGGAATGGGATCCAGTTCAGGTATCAAAAATAAAGATCAATATCAATTTGGCATCCGTCTATCAACATATTTCTTACACTCGTTTTGAAGATCATAATTTATTGCAACTGAACTATACTATCTGGTTTCCTTCTCGACCCAAAACTTCAACTTTCGATCTGCTTGGCGGCCAGTTGGATGGAATTACATGGCGCGTGACCTTATTGCCAAGTGGGAAGCCTCTTGCTTTTGATACCATCCATAATTGTGGTTGTTACCATCTTTTCTTTCCTACTCGTGAAACAATCACATTACCTCAAACTGAATCACTAGATGAACCTATTTTTATACCGCAAACTTTAACTATTAATACAACGGACAGAGCCATTATACGAATTAGAAATGGAAGTCATTACATAGAACGAGTCTATTATGATAAACCTATTTCATCTAAGACAAATCAATATCAATTAATCGAAAGTAATGTGCTTAGATCATTAGAATTGAATAATGGCGAAAGACGTAGTCTATTTGGACAAGATGGGATAATACACAGTAGCGCGCGAAATGAACGATATTTATTTTGGCCTATGGGCATTCCAAATCCGGGGGCTATGCGACAGTGGGGGCATCATGCAACTGCATTCGTCGGACGACGTCATTTCGATGATGCTCGATTATTTGAAAAATACTTTAGTGTTCGATAAATAAAAAATAATTATATTTTATATATGAAACTTCGTTTAAAAATAATATTTATATTCTTTTGCTTAACTCCCCTTCTATCTTTTGGCGCAACATTGACAGAAGTCGATGTTGAAAAACATGGTGAACGTTACACCTTGCATATAAAAGCTGAAATTAATGCGCGGGCGGACAATGTTAAAAATATTATTACAGATTACGAACACTTAATATCGATTAATCCTTATTTAAAAGAAAGCATTATCTTGTCTAGACCTGGTGCTAAAAGGACAACTGTTAACATGCTAACTCATGCATGCGTACTATTTGTCTGCTATACAATGAGACATGTTCAAGCTTTTCAACCAATTAAAAACAATGTTGTATACGGCCGTATTATTCCAAACAAAAGTGATTTCAAACAAGGATGGACCCGTTGGACCATCAATTCCAATAGAGAAAATACGGTAACACAATTAATTATTAATACCGAAATGACGCCAGATTTTTTTGTTCTGCCTATAATAGGCACATATCATTTAAAGAATATGATTGCAGAAATTGCTACAGTTACTATTAATAACCTTGAACAGAAAGCTCAAGAATAGCTCCTCTTTTTATTCGCAAATTTTTACATTATTTCTACCTGCTTCCTTAGCCATATACATCGCTTTATCTGCCTGTCTCAGCAGATCTTCTTTTCTAATTTCTTTTGTGTAATCTGTCACTCCAAAACTGGCCGTAATTTTTTCTCCAATTGAAAATTTATGTGCCTCTATATTATTTCGTATTTTTTCTGCCATTTTATAGGCGTCGCTCTTATTAGTTTCAGGGACTATGATTGAAAACTCTTCTCCTCCAATTCTGAATAATGTATCAACCTTTCTAACCGTAGATTTGACTAATTCTGCAATTTCAACAAGAACAGTATCGCCTGCATGATGACCAAAACTATCATTAATTTTTTTAAAATGATCGATATCGAAAAATATTATCGAAAAACTCCGATCAAATCTATGCGATCGTTGAATTTCATTCTCTAATACTTGTTCAAAACTATATCGGTTATAAACGCCAGTTAGCGAATCATTCGCTGCATGATATTCAAGCTTTTTTCTAACTGTTGTAAAAATTATAAATATAGATATGACGTTACATAGTACTATCAATAGTGAAACAGGATAAAACATTTTAATCCTTTTCATTTTTCCTTCCGTTGTAATCTGGGCATTCATTACTACTGTATCTGCAAGTGACCAGCAATATTCACTCATTGCAATCACTTCATCCTTAATAATATCCGATGGATTAAGTCTGTATTCTTTATGCAATTCTTTTAATTTACCCCATGACTCGTTTAGCTTAACTAATTGTTTTGAAAACTGGCTCGCTTCTTTAGCATTTTCATCAACATAATTCATTTTTGAAATTTCATTGATATGAAAATCAATCGTCTCGGAAAGATTATCGCAAACATGATTGCAGCCAGCTAATTCCATCTTACTTATACGCTGAATAGAACCTCGTATAATACCTGTTACATTAATAATATAAGCATCATTACGAAACACTTTGTTTGTGTTATAGGTTAAATAAATTAAAACCGACATTAACAATAGAAGAAGTATTGACAGACTGAGCAACAATGAAGATATGTAGTTCTTGATCATCTTTATTTTATTATCATGATGTCAATTAAACCTGTGCCATTACATTTGATGAAAACTTTAATAAAAAAGTATATATTATTTGTGTTTTATTAATGTATTTACATGAGAAACAGTAGCATTACTTATTCCTTGTAAATTATATCCTCCTTCCAGCATAGACACTATACGACCGTTACAATGTTTTTCCGCTAGATCCATCAGCATTTTTGTAATGGTTATATAAGCTTCATCGGTCACGTCAAAACAACCTAATAAATCATGTTCACGGCTATCAAATCCTGCAGAAATCAAAATCATGTCCGGTTCAAATTTTTCCGCAGCAGGTAATAAAATACTTTGATAAACAGCAATTATTTTTTCATCATCCGTACCACAAGGAAGATGTACATTAATATTAAAGCCTAAGCCTTCTCCACTACCTTTCTTTGCCGGATCACCTGTACCCGGATAGGCAAATTGGTCATGTGTTGAAAAATACAAGACGCTCGGATCATCATAAAACATCGCTTCTGTTGCGTTACCATGATGATAATCCCAGTCAACAATTAATATCTTTTTTAAGCCATACTCTTTTTGCGCGTAACGGGCGGCAATGGCAATCGTATTGTAATAACAAAAACCCTCTTCTCTGCCTGTATTCAAGGCATGATGTCCTGGCGGACGAGTCAGGCAAAAAGCATTGTTTAACTTTTCTGATGCAACTTCGTCGACTGCCGCTAGACAACCTCGAACGCTGGCTTCTGCTACTTGATGAGCTACAGGCAAATTTTTCTTTATTGATGCTATGTGTGCATCGGTATGTAGCGTTTTAATCCATTGTTCTACTTCACCTGTTTTTAGCTTAATCGCTGATATTTGTTCAAGTAAACCTGATTCTTTCAGGCTATTTTGAATAAATTTCATTCTATCCGGAGTCTCTGGATGTCCCGGCGCGATATGATGTTTTAAAAAGATCGGATCGCTGACTAAACCTGTTTTATTCTGATCTGAAATCATATTGACCACCTCAATTGCTCTGATTCTAGATTGAAATGACAACAATAATGTTGATAATACACCTGAAATAAATGCTCTTCGCTTCATTTTTCTGATAAAAATTGGTAATTTAGCTAATAGATTGTATATACTACTTTAATTAGTGATATATATTTAGTATGAGATATTTTTAATAGGAATAAAAATTAATCATTAGAGTGCATAAAAATTGGTACATTTGCTTAAAAAATTTGCTTTGATTTTAGTGTTATGCCCTATTTTTGGGCATGCCGAATGGGATGTTATTACCCATACGGATACAAATAACAATTCTGAAACTCAAGTCGCATATACTCAAAATGAAGAAGGCTACAGTCTTGAAATATACAAAGACAATGTAGGAGCAATACGATCGCGCTTTAGTTTAAGTGCAGCGTTAGACATATTCGCAAAACGCTCTTGTCCTACTTATCAAATTGATAAAACTGTACTCGATAATCGTTCCATCAATGATGCGCCATGTTTGACTGAATTAGCCTGGAGTGAATTTATTTTGGGTTATACCGAAAATAGGACAGTGAATTCGGAAAAACTTAATGCGTTAATGAATGGTAGTACAATTACATTTCGTTTCATGCTTGAAAATGGTAGCTACAAAGAAACAAACTTTTCATTAAGCGGTTCAAAAAGAGCCACATTGAGTGCGCTCGGCCCTGGCATTTCGATCTCTCCATAATCAATCTTTTAAAGAATGTTTGATTGGCGGGTCGTTAGTAATCTTGAAACGATTTCTCCCGAAAAATGGCAAACGCTGGATTACTCAGATAATCCCTTTCTTTCTTATTCTTTTTTATCTGGCCTTGAAAAATTTGGCTGCCTAAAAAATCAATATTGGCAGCCTGTTCACATCGTTATCGAAAACGATAATGAATTGATTGGCGCACTTCCTTTGTATATTAAACAAGACTCCTATGGTGAATTTGTTTTTGATTGGGCATGGGCTGATGCCTACCAACAATCAGGAAGAAGTTACTATCCAAAACTCGTTTCAGCTATTCCATTCACACCTGTTTCTGGTTCAAGATTATTAGTTAATAAAAAATATGACCGCGCTTCTATAAAAAAAACATTATTAGATGCTGCAAAATTGTTAATGCAAAAAAACAATCTCTCATCATTGCATTTTCTCTTTCCTGACGAGGAAGACGCTAATGTATTAACAGAAAATAACGGCCTAAAACGAATCACTTGCCAATATCACTGGTTCAATCAAGACTATAGAGACTTTCAGGATTTCACTGATTCATTAACTTCTAAAAAACGCAAAAAAATACTTAAAGAACGTCGTGAGATAAAAAATGCAGGCATTGAGATTCAACGATTATCGGGAAGCGAAATAAGCCTTGAACAATGGGAAGTTTTCTATCGATTTTATTCTTCGACATTTTATAAAAAATGGGGAGAACCACGATTTACATTGGATTTTTTTCAGTCACTAGGGAAAGAATTACCGGAACAAACTTTACTGATTTTAGCAAAACTACATGGTGAACCTGTTGCGGGGGCATTTGCTATGAGTGATAAAGATACACTCTATGGGCGACATTGGGGTTGTATCCAGCAACTTCCCTTTCTACACTTTGAATTATGCTATTATCAAACAATAGAACATACGATAGAAAAAGGCTTAAAACGTTTGGATGCGGGCGTTCAGGGTGAACATAAATTAGCCCGCGGGTTTAATCCTGTTGCCATGCCTTCTTCTCACTGGATTAGAGAAGATGATTTTCGAAGTGCTATTGCTAATTATCTGGATAGAGAAACTATTATGATGATTGAACACATTGAATCATTAAAAGCACACTTGCCATTTAAGTCAAAAACATGAAGCATAGTGATCAACAACAAAATTCTAATGAACTTTACTGGGTAAAAGATAATTTATTAGCAACAGATTTTCCTCCAGTCGATAAGGCTTTGCGTGACCCTGATGGATTACTTGCAATTGGCGGCGACCTTTCTGAAGAACGTTTACTAGACGCATATAAAAAAGGCATTTTCCCCTGGTACAACGAAGGACAACCAATAATGTGGTGGTCGCCGGACCCAAGATGCATTTTAACTATGGATGAATTAAAAATTTCTCGAAGTCTTGCCAAACGTTTAAGACAAAATAAATTCACTATAACATATGACACTGTATTCAATGATGTGCTCAATGCGTGCGCTGCGGCAAGAAAAGGTATTGATGACACATGGATAAAAAATGATATTAAAGAGGCTTACACTAATTTATATAATCGCGGATACGCACATTCAATTGAATGTTGGCTAGATGAAAAACTGGTTGGTGGTTTATATGGCTTAGCCTTGGGGAAAATATTTTTTGGAGAGTCTATGTTCAGTCGTGAATCAGATGCGTCAAAAGTTGCACTAGTCCATCTTAGTCAACAGCTCAGTGAAAAAGAATTTAGATTAATAGATTGTCAGGTGCATTCCCCACACTTGCAATCACTGGGTGCAAAACCAATGAAAAGAGAATCATTTATTCAGCTTTTAAATAATTTTTGCAATAACGATAAAACATCATTTGCTCCATATTGAGTAATTAACATATGGACAATCAATCTAAAAAAATTCGATTTTTTATATCGCCTTCACATTCTTGTAACTATCTCGACAATCGAGAAGCGACCAGTCTTTTTGCAGATCCCGTTTTTCCAAAAAGTAAATCACTCTACACGGCTTTAGTAGCTAATGGATTTAGACGTAGCGGTGAACATCTTTACCAACCTTTTTGTGTTGATTGCTCAGAATGTGTTCCTATACGTGTACTCGCAAATGAATTTAAACTTCGTCGCAACCAGAAAAGAACATGGAAAAATAATCAGGATTTAAACGTTAAAATTGTTGCTGCCGAATTTAAGGAAGAACATTTTCAGCTCTATGCAAAGTATTTATCTATGCGCCATCCTGATGGAGGCATGGACAACCCCAGTAAAGATGATTACGTTAATTTTCTTTGGTCTTCATGGTCAGAAACGTATTTATTTGAATTTAGACTGGATAAAAAGCTGATTGCTGTTGCTGTTGTTGATCAGTTAGAAAATGCCTTTTCTGCCGTATACACTTTTTTCGACCCGGATTTGGAGCAGCGTAGTCCTGGAAAATATGCCATTTTATATCTAATCGAACATACTCGACTGATGGGCTATTCGTGGCTTTATTTGGGATATTGGATAGCTGACTGCAATAAAATGAAATACAAAATCGATTATCAGCCAGTAGAATGCTTTATTAATGAAAAATGGAAGAAATTCAGCACATTAGACTTTGCAGTAGCCCAAAATTAGTGCAAAATTCGCCCTTTTTTAATAATCGAGAAATCTATGGCAAAAGAAGACCAAATCGAAATGGAAGGAACCGTTGTCGAAACACTACCCAATACGATGTTTCGGGTTGAATTGGAAAACGGACATATTGTTACCGCACATATTTCAGGAAAAATGCGTAAGCACTATATTCGTATTCTTACCGGAGACGCAGTCACTGTTGAAATGACGCCTTATGATTTAACTAAAGGCCGCATTACTTATAGAGCAAGATAATTATTTGATTTTCTTATTGTCTGGCCAAGGCCAGATCCTCGGCAGTATCAATACCTAAACCCGCTTCAGCAACAGCAATTTCTACATGGATTTTTCCACCGTTAAATAAAACGCGTAATTGTTCCAGTGCTTCTGTTTTTTCTAATGCGCAAGGTGGTAATAAAGTAAATTCCTGAAGATAACCCGCTCTATAAGCATAAAGCCCAATATGGCGATAGGCTTCATCAGGTAAACCTCCTGCTCTATTTGCAGGTAAAGGTGAACGACTAAAATACAGAGCAGTATTATTTTTATCAAACACGACTTTTACAATATTAGGATTAGTGTAATCCTCTAACGTAGTTATAGTTTCACATAAAGTCGCAAGTTGTTTGTCCGGATTATTAAATAAACCTGATGCAACTTGTTCAACTAATGATGCAGGTAAACCATATTCATCGCCTTGAAGATTAACAATAATTTCATCATCATCAATCTGAAGGTGTTTAACAACTTCAGCTATTCTGTCAGTACCTGATTGATGATCTTCAGATGTCATTACTACCGTCGCGCCAAATGATTCGACAACATTTGCTATCTTGTCATCATCTGTTGCAACATAAATATTTTTTGCTTGTGTACTTGATGCGGTTTCAAACACATGTTGTATTAATGGTTTACCCTTAATATCTAATAAAGATTTTCCTGGTAACCGAGTTGAAGCATAGCGTGCCGGAATCACAATACT
>JBFIIJ010000058.1:0-9645 GCA_041601315.1 Gammaproteobacteria bacterium | reverse complement strand
TATTTAAATGAATATTTTATAGTAAATATACCTGTTGGTAATCAGCTTGTATTTAAATTAGAAAATGAAAATCTGCTTTTACTTAAAGATCAACAAACAACAACATTTTTTATTAAAAGCACAAAAGTAATTAAAAAATGATCTCCAAAAAGCTGTGGTATTTCAACTCAGTCGTTAAAGTTCGCTTATAATTGAATGTAGAATACTCAAATTTATTTTAATTCCCCTTTTAACTTGCCGAAGCATTCTTTTATTTCAAGGCGAGCAACAGGGATGTTGCGAAAGCGCATTAGGACAGGAGTCCGTATGCGCGTGCCGTTAAGAAATAAAATAATGCTGAGGTAACCCGTAGGGCAAGTTATTGGGGTGGCCTTTTTCTTGGTTAGCTTCTTTTTGGCCACGCAAAAAGAAGTAACTCGCCTTCAGGCGAAACCTAGCTCAAAAATGACTTCTAACTAAAATTAATTGATTTATAAACTTCATCACTAAACCCAACAATAACTTTTTTATTAACTTCTAATACAGGCCTTTTAATAATCGTTGGGTTATCTACCATCAACTCAACGGCCTGAGCTTTCGTTTTAATTTCTTTTTCTTTATCAGAAAACTTACGCCATGTGGTGCCGCGTTTATTGATGAGCGTTTCAACATCAACATGTTTCAAGAAATTATTAACGAGTGTTTTATTAATGCCATCAACGCGGAAGTCGTGGAAGGTATAAGGCACGGAATTGGCGTCTAACCATTTCCGTGCCTTCTTAACTGTGTCGCAATTTTTTATGCCGTATAGAGTTACGGACATGTTTTATAGATCGCGAAGGATTTCGTTAATACCAACTTTACCTAATGTTTTTTCGTCTACTTTCTTAACAATCACTGCACAATACAAACTGTATTTACCATCGCTAGAAGGCAGGTTGCCTGAGACAACTACAGAGCCTGGTGGGATGTAACCGTAAGTAATTTCGCCAGTCGCACGATCATAGATACGTGTGCTTTGACCGATGTAAACACCCATTGAAATAACCACACCATCACCAACAATGACACCTTCAACAATTTCTGAACGCGCACCGATAAAACAGTTATCACCTATAATAGTTGGGTTAGCTTGTAAAGGTTCGAGTACGCCACCAATACCAACACCACCTGATAAGTGAACGTTCTTACCAATTTGTGCACATGAACCTACAGATGCCCAGGTATCTACCATGGTACCGGTATCAACATAAGCACCGATGTTGACAAAGCTCGGCATCAAGACAACGTTTTGGCCAATGAAACTACCGCGTCTTACCACTGCGTTTGGAACAACGCGTGCGCCCATTTCCATGAAATTCGTTTTGTTATAACCGTAAAATTTATTTGGTATTTTATCGTAATAGTTTGTGGTGCCGCCTTGGATTACTTGATTATTATCAAGGATGAATGACAGTAACACGGCTTTTTTCAACCATTGATTTACTTTCCATTCGCCGTCTACTTTTTCAGCAACGCGAAATTCGCCACTGTCCAGTTTCCAGATAACGCTTTCAACCGCTTCTTTTAATTCTTTATTGTCTGCACCGGCATCAATTTCTGCTCTGTTTTCAAAGGCATCATTTATTAAATTTTCTAAATCACTCATGGGTCTTATTTTCCTAATTATCTTCTATAAATTTTTTAATTCGGTTCGCTGCTTCTAAGCATTCTTCGACTTCTGCGACGAGCGCAATTCTGATGCGGTTTTCGCCGGGGTTAACGCCATTTATGTCGCGGGACAGAAAAGAGCCGGGTAATACCTTGATATTCTCGCTTGTATACAGCTTTCTTGCAAAGTCTGTGTCCGATTCTGGCAGTTTTGGCCATAGATAAAAGCTGGCTGAAGGTGGCGTCAAATCCAGAACTGGACTCAATATTTCGCAAAATCGACTAAATTTTTCTCTGTATTTATCGCGATTCTCTTTTACATGTTTTTCATCGCTCCATGCAGCAATACTGGCTTTTTGTACGTGCAAAGGCATGGCGCAACCGTGATAGGTTCTGTATTTAAGAAAGCTTGCGATTAATTCACTGTCGCCCGCAACAAAGCCTGAGCGTAATCCGGGTACATTTGATCGTTTGGAAAGACTGTGAAATACAAGACAACGTTTGTATTCGTTGTTGCCTAATTTATTGGCGCATTCAAGTAATCCTATCGGTGGTTCTTCTTCGTCTAAATATATTTCTGAATAACATTCATCGGAGGCAATAACGAAATCGTATTTTTCAGCGAGTTCTAAAAGTTGTTTGACATGGTCTTGATTAACAACCGCACCAGTTGGATTTCCCGGAGAACATAAATAAATAAGTTGGCAGCGTTGCCAGATGTTTTCCGGTACTGATGAAAAATCAGGGATGAAATTATTTTCATCTGTGCAATTTAGATAATACGGTTCAGCACCCGCTAACAAAGCTGCACCTTCATATATCTGATAAAAAGGATTTGGCAAGATAACGATGGGATCTTTTGATTGCTCGCCAATAACGGTTTGCGCTATTGCAAATAATGCTTCTCTTGTTCCTGTAACGGGTAGAACATTTTGGTTTGCATTTATTGATGCTACCGGAAGATTGAATCGTTGCTGTAACCAGTTTGCTATTGAGCTTCTTAATTCATCCAAACCTTTTGTCGTTGGATAAATCGCTATATCGCCTAAATTTGTTTTTAAAGCTTCTAATATAAAATCAGGCGTGGGATGTTTCGGTTCACCAATCGCAAGACTGATAGCACTTTTATCAGCAGGCGTTGTCCCTTCAATAAGTTTGGCGAACCTTTCAAATGGATACGCGTGTAGGTTTTTTAATCCTGAATTCATTAATTTAATTCTGTTGGTGTAGAAAGGTGCGCAGTATATGCTATTGGTTATGTCATCCCAACCAACATCCCATTATTTTCCCGCATTAGCTTGTGTTATTGCTGCTGTTCTCTGGGGCTTGTTCTGGTATCCGCTCAGATTGTTGGAGGAAATGGGAATTCCGGGCTTATGGTCAAGCTTGTTAATTTATGGTGTCGTTATGTTTTTTTACGTTCCTTTTTGCTGGAAGAAGCGTGCTGATTTTTTAAAACATAAGCTCGAATATTTTCTTATTGGACTCTTTGCTGGCTGGACGAATCTTGCTTTCATATTGGCTGTTTTGGAAGGTGATGTTGTTCGGGTATTGCTGTTATTTTATTTGTCGCCGATCTGGGCAATATTGCTTGCTGTCTTAATACTAAAAGAAAAGTTAACGCGAACTGGAATATGTTCACTAGCATTAGCCATGGTGGGTGGCGCATTGATGTTATGGCGTCCGGAATTGAGCATTGCCGAAGGAATAAGTTTTGCTGATTTCTATGCGATCACTGCAGGTATGGCATTTGCGATAACAAATATTGTGATTAGAAAAATGGGACCTACACCGATCAATATGAAAATGACATCATGTTGGTTGGGCGTGATCGTCTTGACGCTCTGTACTTTATTATTAGTACAATTACCCGTACCAGAAATCACCTTTAATTCCGGGGCATTGGTTTTCTTGATTGGTTTTCCCGGCATGTTAGTCATGACATGGGCAGCGCAATACGGCGTAACTCATTTACCGATACAGCGTTCATCCGTTATTTTCTTGTTGGAAATCGTTGCTGGTGCTGTTTCTGCCGCGCTATGGACAGACGAAATTGTCAGAAATCTTGAGTATGTGGGTGGTGTTTTAATCATTTCAGCTGGTCTGATTAGCGTATTCAACGAAAAAAATTACAATATTGCTTCTGAATAGCTGTTTAATTGCGTTTGCCGATAGAATCTCCCGCAGAATTTAACGGAATCTTATTGCGAGATAGTGTCGTTAATGTATCCTTTGCGCCCGTTAAAAAAACATATGAATTGGAATTTATCAGAACGTGACTAAGAAAATCTTAATATTACCCGGTGACGGTATTGGACCAGAAATTGTTGCTCAGGCTGAAAAGGTTCTGGCATTTTTGGTCGAAGAACGCAGCGCCAAATTGGAACTCGAACATGGTTTATTGGGTGGTTGCGCGGTTGATGCTGCGGGCGTGCCTTTGCCTGAAGAAACTTTGGCAAAAGCAAAAGAATCCGATGCCATATTATTAGGCTCTGTTGGTGGTCCAAAATGGGAAACGATTGAACGTTCAATTCGACCTGAACGAGGATTATTAGCGATTCGTTCTGGATTGGGTTTGTTTGCTAATTTACGTCCGGCAGTTTTGTTTCCGCAATTAGCAAGCGCATCGACTTTGCGTGAAGACGTTGTCAGTGGTCTCGATATTATGATCGTTCGTGAACTCACTGGTGGTATTTATTTTGGTGAGCCTCGCGGTATTAGAGAACTCGAAGATGGACAGCGACAAGGATTTAATACGCTTGTTTATAGTGAAAGCGAAATTGAACGTATTGCGCGAGTTGCATTTGACATTGCAAGCAAACGCCAAGGTCGACTCTGTTCGGTTGATAAGGCGAATGTATTAGAAGCAACTGAATTATGGCGCGAAGTAGTAACGAGTGTTTCTAAAGATTATCCGAAGGTTGAATTGCAACACATGTATGTTGATAACGCAGCGATGCAATTGGTGCGCGATCCAAAACAATTTGACGTCCTTGTTACAACGAATATGTTTGGTGATATTTTGTCTGACTTAGCTTCAATGTTAACCGGTTCAATTGGAATGTTACCTTCAGCTTCATTGGCCAGTGATGGTAGTGGTATGTATGAACCGATTCATGGATCGGCACCTGATATAGCAGGCCAAAATGTGGCGAACCCGTTGGCGACTATTTTGTCTTTATCTATGTTGTTCCGTTATTCGCTTGATGATGCGCAAACAGCAGATCAAATTGAAAAAGCGGTAAGTCAGGTGTTGACTGATGGTTTACGAACGAAAGATATTGATGCTGAAGGTATGACGTGTGTCGGTACAAATGAAATGGGTGATGCAGTTGTTAAAGCTTTGTCATCTCTTGTTAGTTAATTTTTTAAATATTTAGAAGAAGTATCATGACAGATAAAAAATATGATGTTGCGGTAGTAGGCGCTACAGGTGCTGTAGGCGAAACGATGTTGTCTATATTAGAACAGCGCAATTTTCCTGTGGGCGAAGTTTATGCTTTGGCGAGCAGTCGTTCTGCTGGTTCGCGTGTACCCTTCAAAAATAAACAATTAATTGTTGAAGATCTTGATACGTTCGATTTTAGTAAAGTTCAAATAGGACTTTTTTCGCCTGGTGCATCGGTGTCTGCGATTTATGCACCACGTGCAGCTGAAGCCGGATGTGTTGTTGTCGATAACACATCGCAGTTTCGTTATGACGATGATATTCCATTAGTGGTCTCCGAAGTAAATCCTCATGCTGTTGCCGATTATAAGAACAGAGGCATTATTGCGAACCCGAATTGTTCAACGATACAAATGTTGGTGGCTTTAAAACCAATATATGACGCTGTAGGTATAGAACGAATCAATGTTTGTACCTATCAAGCGGTGTCAGGCACTGGCAAAGAAGCAATTGAAGAGCTGGCAAAACAAACAGCAGATTTGCTGAATACAAAAGAAGTTGAATGTAATGTTTATCCGAAACAGATCGCGTTCAATGTTCTGCCGCAAATTGATGTGTTTCAGGAGAATGGTTACACCAAGGAAGAAATGAAAATGGTTTGGGAAACAAGAAAGATATTTGAGGACCAAACAATTATGGTTAACCCAACTGCGGTCAGGGTTCCTGTGTTTTACGGACACTCGGAAGCTGTTCATATTGAGACTAAAGAAAAAATTAATGTTGCTACTGCTAGAAAATTACTAAGTGAAGCAGCAGGCGTGACAGTACTTGATGAGCATAAAGATGGTGGTTATCCAACAGCAGTCACAGAGGCTGCTGGAGAAGATCCTGTGTTTGTAGGAAGAATTCGTGAAGATATCTCACATCCGAAAGGACTCAACATGTGGGTTGTTTCCGATAATGTGCGCAAAGGAGCGGCATTAAATAGTGTTCAAATTGCTGAAATTCTGGTAAAACGCTATTTATAAACCATAGTTATCGGTATTATGTAAAGCATATTCGCAAGTTCGGATTTGCTTAAAATCGAGCTTGATAAGGGGTTAGTTTTTATAAAAAGTGTGGACTTTATATGGCGAATTTAGTCGTTATTACTATATAAAACAATAAGATAGCGCGAAATTAATGAATACCTACAAAATATTATTTAAGTTAGCGGCAATTGCTTGCTTGGGTTTTTATGCTGTTAGTGGCTATTCCCTAGCATTGTCTGAAGCTGAGTTAAAATCTCAGTTAAATCAACAACTTGATGTTAGAATTGGGCTGTTGACAGATCAGCCTGCTGAGCTTGATGATCTTAAAGTTTCTTTAAGTTATACAAGCAAAAATAATGTGTCTCGCTATCAGTTGAAGTACGAATTGATAAAGAGTGATGAGGGAAATTATTTAAAAATTACAACTCATGATGTTATTCGGGAACCAATAATCGAATTTACTTTAGATATTGGGTGGTCTGATGGACATGTTGTTCGTGAATATTCATTTTTGATTGACCCCCCTCGTAATTGAATTCAAGGAATAAGAAGTAACAATGAAACGAATATTTTATTATGTCATTTTATTAGCTTTAACTCCGACGTTAGTTAATGCGTTTGGCTTAGGCAAACTTGATTTAAATTCTGCATTGAATGAACCGATTGATGCAAGAATCCAATTACTATCACCAACAGCAGATGAGCTTGACTCTCTAAAAATTAATCTGGCTGATAGCGAAGCCTTTGCCAGAGCAAAAGTTGATCGTCCTTTTATTTTAAGCAAACTGAAGTTTGATTTACGTCGTTCTGTTGATGACGGACCTGATTACATTCGTGTTTATAGTCAAGATCCGATTCGTGAGCCTTTTTTAAACTTTCTTGTTGAAGTTAGTTGGTCTAACGGTCGTTTGTTCCGTGAATATACCGTCTTACTAGATCCGCCATTATATGACCCAAATGCACGTTCCAGTGAATTTGCTAAAGTTGCTAAAAGCGAAAGTCCAGCGCAAGCAGCTACCATGGATGATCCTGATCATAAAGTTGTCTACGGCGATGCTTATGAGAAATTTGCAAAGTCGAGTTCTACTTCTACTGCAAGTGCTAAACCAGGTTCAACCTATTCACCAAGTGTAAATTACACCGATGGTGACTATGGTCCGACAACAGGTGCGGATACCTTGTGGTCTATTGCTTCTGGAATGCGACCTGATAGATCTGTCAGTGTGAATAAAATGATGTTGGCATTATTAAGAGCCAATCCAGATGCATTTATTAATCAAAATATTAATGGATTAAAACGGGGACAAATTCTTCGTATGCCAAATGAAAGCGAGATAAATGCGCTTTCTAATGCCGAGGCCTTAGCTGAAGCTCAATCACAATATAGCGCTTGGGGTGATATTAGAGAAAACCTTTCAAGTACTGTCAGTGAACGCCCTGAAGTTAGTTCAGTATCTGAAAGTCCTGCTGTAGTTGAGGAAGAAGTGGTTTCAGAAGAAGTCGTTGCTGATGCTGAGTTAAAACTCGTTTCTGCAGATGATGAAGGTGAAGCGACTGAACAGGTTTCAAGTGTCGATTCTGGTTCTGGTGAAGAATTAGTTTTAGCACAAGAAACGATTCAGGTGTTAACACAAGAAAATATCGAACTTAAAGATCGTGTACAGGAGTCAGAAGCGCTACTTGCTGATCTAAAACGATTGTTATCACTTAAAGATGATGAATTAGCTGCCTTGCAAGAGCAAATGGCAGCAGCAGATGCGCAAGCTGCGATGGAAGAAGCTGCTGCTGAATCAGAAGAAATGATGGTCGAAGAAGTTGAAGAAGTCGCTGAAGTAGAAGAAGTGATGGGAGACGATGAACTCATCGAAGAAGAGGCGATGGAAGAAGAAGCTGCCGATGAGTCAGAAGAAGCGATGGAAGTCGCTGAAGAAGCATCAGTTGAAGACGAAGAAGTTCTTGAAGTGATTGAGACCGAACCTGAACCAGAGTCTGCTGGAATGATGGAGATGGTTAATCAATATGTTGGAAAGGCTAAGGAACTCGTGCTTGGAAATAGTATGGTTGCTATGGCGCTTGCCGGACTTCTCGTTGTCTTAATCATTATTGTTGTGTTGTTAAAGTTTAGAAAAGAGCCTGCGGAGACTATTGACCTTGGTGCGATGACGGAAGAAGCATTTCCTGATTTTGATTCAGGTGATTTGGGTGATACAGGTGAAGATGAATTAGATTCAGAGGCGGTAACCGTACTTCCCGGATCTGAAGCTGAAACAGAAATCCCTGAAGAATCTGCTGATTTTGATCTTGATCTCGATGAAGACGAAGAAGACGCTAAAACACAATTTATGGCAGTTGAAGAATCACCTGCTGCTGTAGAAGAAGAGATTGAAGAAGAGGAAGATCCTTTACAAGAAGTTAATACTTATCTTGCCTTTGAACAGTTCGATCAAGCTGAAGAATTTGTTCGTAATGTAATAAGCAGTGACCCGGAAAATCCAGAGTATCACGCTAAATTACTAGAAGTATTTTATACCTCTGGAAATAAGAAGAGTTATGAGGAAGCAGCAAAAATACTTCACGACATAGTGGGTGGTGAAGGCGAATATTGGAATATGGCTATTGCTATGTGGCAAGAAATGTCACCTAACCGTGCTTTATTTGAAGCAGGCGCTGACGATGAAGAAGAAGATGCTGCAGATAATACAGGTGGATTTGTCAACGTTACTGCTGATGATGAAGCAGGAGATAGTAGTTCTGATTTAGATTTTGATATAGGTGGTGCAGAACCAGCTGACGAAGGAATGCTCGATATAACTGGCTCTAGTGATGGTGAAGATCTACTTGATGTTACTGCGGCAGTGGGTATGGGAGATGATATCGATTCTGAAGCTGAGACGGCTAAACCTGTTAGTTCTGATGATGTATTGGATATTTCTGGTACCAGTGGCGGCGATTTACTTGATCTCACGTCGGGTGATGAGTCTTCTGGTGAAGACTTATTGGATGTTACAGCAGCCGCAAATCTTGATCTGGATTCAGAGGAAGATTTACTTGATGTGACTGCTGCTACCAGTGCTGGTGCCGATAGTTCTGCATTACTCGATCTAGAGGATGACCTTGAGCTAGATACTGAAAACGCAACTGACTCTGAATCAAATGAAATTGAATTTGATTTGCCTGCTGAAACCAATGAAACAGTAGAATTTGATTTAGGTGCTGATGATGCAGCAGAAGCAGAAGAAAGTACTGATGATGAGAATGTGATTGATTTTGATATGTCTTTGGATGAAGGCAACGAAATTGAGCTTGACGTCAGTGAACCAGAATCTAGTGATTCTGAAGATGCTGGACTAGAAATAGATTTAGGTTCAGTAGAAGAAGATGAAGAGCCTATTAGGCTTGATGTGGAAGAAGAGCAAGACGAAGAAATTTCACTTGATATGGATATTGAAGAGTCTTCAGACGACGGAATGTCACTTGAATTTGATGTAGATGAGGATGAAGGCGGAGATATAGAACTTGATCTCTCCATTGATGAGGATGAAGCATCTGAACCTGAAGCCGCCTCTAAAGATGTGCCTGAAGTGGATTTTGATTTTA
>JBFIIJ010000057.1:0-9659 GCA_041601315.1 Gammaproteobacteria bacterium | reverse complement strand
GAAGAAGATCAGCAATGTGTTGCCGAGATTCGAGATATGTATTGCAATCGTCGTGATGTCTTATGTGATGGTTTGAATTCCATTGGATGGGAAGTAGAAAAACCTAAAGGGACGATGTTTGCGTGGGTACCGATACCTGAACAATATAAGAAGATGGGCTCGCTCGAATTTTCCAAGAAATTATTAATGGAAGCAAAGGTAGCGGTCTCTCCAGGTATAGGTTTTGGTAGTTATGGTGATGGCTTTGTACGTATTGCCTTAATTGAAAATGAACATCGTACTCGACAGGCGATTCGTTCTATACGTGCAATGCTCAGAGAAGAAGACCCGCAAAGTGCAAATGAAGTGTGAAGAAATACAGTAAAAGATAATAGTAACTTTTATTCACTTTAAATATAAATAAATCATCTGGAGTTATTTTTTTGGAACCAGTAAAAATCGGATTATTAGGTCTTGGTACAGTAGGTGGCGGTACTGTTAGCGTACTTACTCGTAATGCGAGTGAGATTGCACGTCGTGCAGGTCGTGGAATTATAATTTCACATGCCGCAGCAAAAGATTACAACCCCGACTTGATTCAAGGCCTGGATCAAATTGAAAAAATTTCTGACGATGCCTTTGCCGTTGTTGATGATCCTGATGTTGAAATTATTATCGAATTAATTGGTGGTTATTCGCCAGCACGCGAATTGGTATTGAAAGCGATAGAAAATGGTAAACATGTTGTAACCGCAAATAAAGCTTTGATTGCGCTGCACGGAAATGAAATTTTTGCTGCTGCACAAGCGAAAGGCGTGACTGTTGCTTTTGAAGCAGGTGTTGCTGGCGGAATTCCTATTATTAAAGCAGTTCGTGAAGGTTTAGCTGCAAATGAAATCGAATGGATAGCTGGAATTATTAATGGTACCGGTAATTATATTCTTACTGAAATGCGTGATAAAGGACGTGACTTTGAAGACGTTCTAAAAGAAGCGCAAGCACTTGGTTACGCTGAAGCTGATCCTACTTTTGATGTTGAAGGGATAGATGCGGCACATAAGTTAACCATTCTTGGTTCAATTGCTTTCGGTATGCCATTACAGTTCGATAAAACTTACACTGAAGGCATCGGTAAAATTGAACAGCAGGATGTGTTGTATGCTGGTGAACTAGGTTATCGCATTAAACATTTAGGTATCACGCGCAAAACAGATAAGGGTGTAGAGCAACGTGTGCATCCAACATTAATTCCAGAGCGTCGTTTAATTGCCAATGTTGATGGAGTCATGAACGCAGTACTGGTTAAGTGTGACGCGGTTGGATCGACATTATATTACGGTGCAGGTGCAGGTGCTGAACCCACTGCTTCTGCTGTTATTGCCGATGTGGTTGATGTTGTTCGTGCCTTAACAACCGATCCGGAAAATCGGGTTCCGCATTTGGCGTTTCAACCTGACTCATTAGCAGACATTAATATTTTGCCGATGGAAGAAACGGAAACTGCTTATTATTTACGTATACATGCGATAGATAAACCTGGGGTATTGGCAGATATAACTCAAATACTCGGTGACTCTGGAATCAGTATCGAAGCGATATTGCAAAAAGAACCCGCTGAAGATGCTAAACATGTGCCGATTATATTTCTGACACAACGCATTAAAGAAAAGAATATGAATGATGCCATTGCCAAGATTGAAAGGTTAGATTCAGTCGATGGTGAAGTGATGCGCATACGCATGGAAACTTTGGGATAAACAGAATGACTTTTAGAACGCGTTATACAGGCTTAATTGAAAATTATCGTGACCGTCTTCCGGTTAGTGATAGTACTCGCCTGATTAGTCTTGGTGAAGGCAATACACCTTTAATTAAATTAGAAAATATTCCTGACTTACTGGATAAGAAAGTTGAAATCTATGTTAAGTATGAAGGTTTAAACCCGACCGGTTCTTTTAAAGACCGTGGTATGACAATGGCGGTTACTAAAGCAGTTGAAGAAGGAGCAAAAGCAATTATTTGTGCTTCAACCGGTAATACCTCTGCTTCGGCTGCAGCGTATGCAGCACGCGCAGGAATAACGGCTTTTGTTTTAATCCCGGATGGTAAAATTGCACAAGGAAAACTAGCGCAGGCCATGATGGAAGGTGCGATTATCCTACAAATTAAAGGAAACTTTGATGATGGTATGCGTTTGGTAAAAGAAGTTGCCGGTCATGCGCCAGTTACTATTGTTAACTCGATCAACCCTTATCGTTTACAAGGTCAAAAAACAGCTGCATTTGAAATTGTTGAAGAGTTAGGTAAAGCACCTGACTTTCATTGTTTGCCAGTCGGTAATGCTGGGAATATCAGTGCTCATTGGATTGGTTACAGTGAATGTGCACGACAGGAAACAAGTATTTGTGCACTACATGAAAGTGAAACTGCAAATAAAGCGATGGTTAACAATCGACCAAAGATGGTTGGTTATCAGGCATCAGGTTCAGCTCCTTTTCTTCGTGGTGAAATGGTTGATGAACCAGAGACTGTTGCAACAGCGATCAGAATTGGTCATCCACAATCATGGGACTATGCATGGAAAGTTAAAGATGAATCCGGCGGTTGGTTCGACGAATGTACTGATGAAGAAATTTTAGCTGCGCAAAAATTACTTGCTGAAAGAGAAGGCGTGTTTTGTGAGCCGGCATCAGCTACATCTTTAGCTGGCGCTATGCGTGATATAAATTCAGGTAAAATTCCTGAAGGTAGTACTGTCGTTTGTACTTTAACGGGTCACGGACTAAAAGATCCTGATACAGCGATAAAACAAAGTACATCACCTGTTGTAAAAGTTGATGCGGTATTGGATGAAGTTAAGGCTGCTATTTTAGATAATTTGCCAAAATAAATTTATGCCTACTGGCAGGTTTTCCCAAAGCGAAATCTGTACTTCCGAAGCGAATAACGGTCGCGCTCAATACTGGTTACTTTGTTACACTATGTAACACCTTCAATGAAGATTAAGTACAATCTTAGATGAATAGGATGAGTATGAATGCGTAGTTTGACTGTTTTTATTCCCGGTTTATTCGGTCCTGATATCGCAATTCATCCAGATGATTTACCCAGTTTACCCTCCTTGGATTGGTTCTTAACGAGAGGCGAGTATCAATCAATACAGCAAATTTCTCCGAGCTATACCTTATGTGAATTATTCGGGCTTTCTTCAGAACAGGGCGATCATCCTGTCGCAGCAATTTCCCGTTTAAGTGATGACAACCAACATCCTGAAGGATTATGGTTACGTGCAGATCCTGTACATGTCAGTGCCGACCGTGATGGTTTAATATTAATTGATAATAATCGATTTACTTTAAATCAACGAGATGCATTGGCATTAGCGGCTGAAATTAATCTTTTATTTAAACCTTATGGAATTAGTCTTGAAGTACCTGTGCCAACTCGCTGGTATTTGCGAGTGCATGAAGATTATAAATTAAAGACGGTACCGGTAGACTCTATTGTGGGTAAAGATATCCTTCCATTCATGCCAACAGGGGATGATCGAATTAATGTTATTCAGTTAATGAATGATATACAAATGACTTTGCATAATTCGGATGTTAATAAAAGGCGGGAACAGGAAAAACAATTACCCATCAATAGTGTCTGGTTTTGGGGCTATGGTGAATTGCCTAAAATAATTGAACGTCATTGGTCGTTTGTTGCTAGCGATGAAATGTTGGCAAAAGGTTTATCCATGATTGCCGCGACACCTTTTGAAACGTTACCAGAAAGTTTTAACGACATTAATGAGAAAGGATCGAGTTACAATGGTCTGATAGTACTTAATTCATTTCAGAAATTCAGCTATTACCATGATCTTGAAGGTTGGCTCGAAGCATTATTATCTGTTGAATTAAACTGGTTTGAACCATTGTTAAATTCATTGAAAAAGAAAAAGCTTGATCAGCTAACGATAAGAACGGAGATTAACTCGATTACCATTGATAAAAATTGTCGTTATAAATTTTGGAAAAAAAATAAAACGATAAATTCATTTAAAAAACAATTAATACAGTGAAGAATAAAAAAATAGTTCGACGTCCTGTTCCGGATGGGATTAATCTTCCCGATTCACTGCATCCAGTTTTAAAACGTATCTATGCATCGCGAAATATAAAATCAGCTGATGAACTTGATTATTCACTTGCCACTCTACTTCCTTTCAAAAGTCTGACGAATATTGATAAAGCCGTTTCCTTATTGCAAGAAGTATTAGAAGAAAAGAAGAAAGTTTTAATTGTTGCTGATTTTGATGCAGATGGTGCTACCAGTTGTGCATTAGCGATACGTGGTTTGACCATGATGGGTGCTGAAAATATTGTTTATGTTGTGCCGAATCGGTTTGAATATGGTTATGGTCTAACACCAGAAATTGTTGATGTTGCTCTCGGTTACGACCCCGATTTATTAATTACCGTTGATAACGGTATCTCAAGTGTTGCTGGTGTTAAGCGAGCGAAAGAAAATGGCGTGAAAGTCTTGATTACTGATCATCATTTACCGGGAGAAAACTTACCCGAAGCAGATGCGATTGTTAACCCTCAATTAAATGGCGACCAATTTCCAAGTAAGAATCTGGCAGGCGTAGGTGTTGTTTTTTATATTTTACTGGCGTTGCGTGCAAAGTTACGGGAAGCGGGCTGGTTCGATAAAAAAGAAATAGCGATTCCTAATTTGGCTCAGTTACTTGATATTGTTGCATTGGGAACCGTGGCTGATGTTGTACCACTGGACAAGAATAATCGAACCATGGTGGCGCATGGTTTAAAGTTAATAAAACAAAATAAATCGATTGCGGGAATCACAGCAATTTTAAAACAATCAGGAAGATCATTGGCAACATTAAGCGCAAGTGATCTTGGTTTTTCCATTGCACCTAAATTAAATGCAGCTGGTCGTTTAACTGATATGTCTTTGGGCATTGAATGTTTGCTTACTGATGATAGTGAAAAAGCAAAAGAGATAGCAAATCAGTTGAATGATCTTAATAAAGAACGTCAACTTATACAGAATGAAATGCACGAACAAGCTATGTTGGTGTTAGATAAATACTTGCAACATACATCAAAAGAAATACCACAAGGTTTATGTTTATATGATGCTGATTGGCATCAAGGCGTCATTGGAATCATTGCATCAAAAGTAAAAGAGTCCTTTAATCGGCCTGTTATTGCTTTTGCCAAAGAAAGTGATGGGGAAGAAGGTAATTTAATTATCAAAGGTTCAGCACGTTCCATTCAAGGCTTACATATTCGTGATTTACTGGAAGATATTACTCGTTTGTATCCAGATATGATTCTTACCTTTGGTGGTCATGCGATGGCGGCAGGATTGACTATAAAAGAATCTTCGTTTGATAAATTTTCCAATGCGTTTATTGAAAGAATTAAACACAACATTTCTCTGGAGCAGATGTTGGATGAAAGTGTGACGGATGGAGAATTAGCGGCTGCTGAATTATCAATGCAACTTGCTCAGGAAATACTAGGGGCGGGACCGTGGGGACAGTTGTTTCCAGAACCGATCTTCGAAGGGAAATTTAAAATAATGGATAAACGTATTGTCGGTGAAAAACATTTAAAGCTGAGATTGCAAGCGGATGGCAACAAGCGGATATTAGATGCCATCGCTTTTAATATGACCGATGAAGATTGGCCGGTCGATTCAGAGGAAATTCATTCTACTTATCGCCTAGGAATTAATGATTTTCGCGGAAATACTCAACTTCAACTGTTCATAGAGCATATCGAACCTCTCTAAACTCTTAACATTTTCATTTTTATCAATAATTTATAGCTGTTTTATGACTTATTATTGTATTTGGCCTTATTTTTGCCTTGTTTTATTAAAGGAATAGAACAGCAATGCAGCTATAGGTATATGAATACGATTGAATTAACGATTAGACAGGATAGTTATGTCGGCACAGTAATGAAATGGACAAGTATGTTCATTTTTCTGCTTATCTGCGGGATTGGCATTAATACGTTGCATCAACAACAAATGCAAAAACTGCTTACGAGTAGCAATCAGTTAAAACAAAAATCATTTCTTGTTTCTCAAATGCATGACGAAATGTTATCGATGTCACGAACGCAGTTACAAATACTGCATGCCAGCAGTGATCAACAAGTAAAAACATATTTACGTCATTTATCAGAACTGGTTTCTGATCATCTTATTCATTATTACCAACTAAAAAAAATTGCAGATGACTCGGATGCCAATTTACTAATGCAGTTCAAGATAGGTTTCGAACAATGGCATGACTTTAATGAGAATCTTTTAAGTTATGCAAATATTGTTTCAGATTCAGATTTCATTAACACATTGAAAATGGTTGACATGGCATTTAGTCAATTAGATCAAGATCCAGAAAAGACTTTGTTACTTATTTCCCAGTTGAAATGAGACTGTAAACAATTAATTCATTTTTGTTATGTTAGCGGTTGTACATTTATTAATAACCGTTTTGAAATATATAGTATCTATTCATTGAATAGAACTTTGGGACTAGTTTAGTGAAAAACAAGAATATCCTTTCGCGTCGTGACTTCCTAAAAAAGAGCAGTGTTACCTGTTTGGGAGCAAGTCTTTTATGTAAATCACCGCTCGTCTTTTCAAAGAATAAATACAAAATAAGAGTGCTTGGAACACATGTGACGTTACAAGAAGAGTTGCGTCAAAAAGCAATGGAAGATTTAGGTATCGACATTGTTTTTGAAGCGGGAGGAAGCGCACAGGTTTTACATAAAGCATCCACTCGACCTGAAACATTTGACCTTTATGAACAATGGTCAAACAGCATTAATATACTATGGCAAGCAGGAACTATTCAGCCTATTGAAATAGATCGAATACGCTACTGGGATGATGTAAATGAATTAACTAAAACAGGGAAACTGGCTGAAAATGCATTCGTTGGTGAAGGCGACGTGCCTCATAAAATATTATGGGTACAAAAAAATGGGAAATTGGATGATAAACCGACAAAGAAAATAAGTTTTTTACCTTATGTACATAATGCTGATTCGATAGGTTACAACAGTGATGTTATCGCCAATGGCATACCATACGAAACAGAATCATGGAGTTGGTTGTTAGATGATAATTACAGTGGGAAAGTCGCCATAGTTAATGCACCTACCATAGGACTCTTTGACCTTGCTTTAGCGGCAAAAGCAAAAGGATTAATTGATTTCCACAACATAGGTAATTTAACAAGATATGAATTAGACGAACTGTTTAAAATATTGCTGGAATACAAAAGAGAGAAACATTTTAGAGGAGTGTGGTCTTCTGTTCCTCAGTCCGTCGAGTTTATGGAAAAAGATGGGGTTGTTGTCGAAAGTATGTTTTCTCCTGGCGTTGCAGCTTTGAATGGTAAAGGAATTCCTTGTGTTTATGCTGCGCCAAAAGAAGGTTATCGAGCATGGCACGGAGTAATGTGTCTCTCAAGTAAAACTCATGGAGAAACAAAAGATGCTGCGTATGAATTTATGAACTGGTGGTTATCCGGTTGGGCTGGCGCGTTTATAGCAAGACAAGGTTATTATATTTCTACGCCTCAACTATCAAGACCTTATCTATCTGATGATGAATGGAATTACTGGTATCAGGGAGAAGCAACAAAATCAGATTTAAAGAATACCAAAGGTGAGTTTTCAATTAAGTCGGGCAGTGTAAGAACTGGGGGTTCTTATAAAGAAAGGTTTAGTAATATTGCTGTCTGGAATACAGTTATGGATACCTATGAATATAGCCTGCTTAAATGGCGCGAGTTTCTATTAGCGTAGTTTATTTATAGTTTATGCAAAGATTTATTTCAAAACTATCGATTAGAACCAGAATTTTTTCAGGTTATATTTTGATAGCCTTTTTTATAGTTGCGATAAGTGTAATTTCATATCAGGGCATTGTTAAAACATCTCATGGATTTTCAAGTTATGTATCAATTAACGAACAAACCGAATACATTTTGTCGATTGATAACTCAATTTCAAATTTACAACGTGATGTACAGGATTATATTTATACAGGCTACGAAGCTATTGCAGAAAAAGTTCTTTCAGAACTAGTTGATTTGGAGACTGGACTTATATCCCGAGATACCGATTTTAAAGAAGACGAAAAAGCATCTGAATATTTAAACAGGATGAAAGACCATCTGATTAATTACCATAGAGCATTTGAATTTTCAGCTGAAGAAAGAAGAAAGAGGCAACGCTATGTTAGTGAATTAAACGAATTAAAAATTATTTTGCGTGACTCAAAAGAGTTGCCAGTTTCTGTAGAAATAGTACTGGTTGAATCTGAAAATATATTATTTGGATACATGGAAGATCCTGATATAAAAAAAATAAATAATGAAATTAATAAACTGGATGAAAATATTAAATACATAGACTCAGGGAGTCGCAAAGAAACTTTTCTTCAATACAGAGCAAAGTATATTGAAGTCGTTCAATCAACCAGAGGGTTTTTGTATTTACTTTCAGTTGTTATGGCCGGAGAGGCGCAAGAGTTTAGATACACATCGGAGAAATTAAAGAGTCTTATTTTAACTAGAAATGAACCTATCAAAACATTGTTTCGAGAACAAATACAAGAAACAAGAAATATTATATTTAATTCATCAATTATTCTATTTTTGTTAGCCATGGTTTTTTCATTATCGATCTCAAAAAGTATAAGTCGCCCCCTTCATATGTTGACAGAAACATTCAATAAACTGGCTGAGGATAAAATAGTTGATTCTATTCCAGGTCAAGAATATGAAGATGAAATAGGGCAAATGTCGAGAGCAGCTGAAGTTTTTAGAAAAAAGAATGATGATACAAAGCAGTTGTTAATAACGCTTGATGAAAAAAAGAATGCTTTAGAACAGTCTAATGTTGAATTACAAAGATTTGCCTATGTGGCTTCACACGATTTACAAGAGCCTTTACGAATGGTATCAAGCTTTACGCAATTATTAGCCAAACGTTATAAAGACAAACTTGATGAAGATGCGAATGAGTATATTGAATTTGCGGTTGATGGTGCAAAGCGAATGCAGTCATTGATTCAAGATTTACTCTTGTTTTCCAAGGTAGAGACCATGGGAGGCGCATTTGAAGAAACAGATTCAAATGATTTATTTGATTATGCGGTTGAAAATTTAAAAATAAGTATTGATGAAACAAACTCTAAAGTTACGCGAGATGAATTGCCGAAAGTCTTTGGTGATGAAACACAGTTAAAGCAGTTGTTTCAAAACTTACTTGGTAATGCCTTGAAATACCATGAGCCTAAAAGAATAAATACGGTGCATTGTTCAGTAAAAGAAAGTGACACGCACTGGATGTTTTCTATTGAAGACACGGGTATTGGAATAGAGAAGGATTATTTTGAGAAAATATTTGTGATTTTTCAACGTCTTCATACCAAACATGAATATGCTGGAACCGGTATTGGTCTGGCGTTATGTAAGAAGATTATTGATCGCCACGGTGGCGACATTTGGCTTGAGTCTACTTATGGTCAAGGCTCGACATTTTTCTTTTCTATAGATAAAAAGAAATATGATGTTGCCAATCATATCCATGTTATTACACCGTAAATATTTAATTAAAAATTAAACGATTATAAAT
>JBFIIJ010000056.1:0-9788 GCA_041601315.1 Gammaproteobacteria bacterium | reverse complement strand
TCAAAAGACTTCCCAGCCAGTACTATGATGAGGAGACTGGGCTGCATTACAATTACTTCCGTTATTATGATCCATCACTAGGACGTTATATTACGAGTGACCCGATTGGGTTGAATGGAGGCGTTAATACATATAGTTATGTAAGCAATAATCCATTTGTAGCGATTGATCCGTATGGTTTGGTTGAATGGACGGGGACGCAAAGTGGTGGACAATTATTGACTGCAGGTGGTTTCTATTTTGACCTAAAAACTAAATGCATAAATGGTAAACAGGGTTTTGCTAAAGTTTTGGCTGCTGGCCCTGGATATGGTTATGGAGTAAAACTTTCATATTCATCAGATGATGATTTAAAATTTGATGTAAAGCTTAATGATAGTTCTAACACCCCAGATCCATCTTTACTTGAGGGATTATTTTTATTTGCTGGAGCAGGAGTAGCACTTCCTCCAAATTTAGGAGCTTCGGCTGGTATTATAATTGCCACTGGTGATCCTAATCCTCCTACTGGTGGGAGAGCATATGCGCTTGCATTGGGAGATGCTAAAGGGTCTGGATTATTGCCAGTGACTGGGTTGGAAGTACAACTTGGGTTTTTGGTTGGCTCCTCGACATTGATTTCTGGCGAAGTCAAAGATTGTGAATGTGATAATTAATTTAGAGATAATATTATGAATATAAATGTATATAAAATTATATTTATACTGTCATTAGTATTAATTTTGATAGAGTTTGTACTCTATTTTAACAATCTGATTACAATAGAAAACAATCTTATGTTGTTTGTTATATTCATAACGCCTTACATCTTATCGCTTTTTTCATTATTTTTTTTAATGAAAAACTATTATATTAAAGATATACAGAACCCTTTTTTAAAATGGTTTTTTATCATAACCTCCGCGATAGCAATCTCTGGAAGTTCTGTATTGTTATTAATAATTGTGATAGTGCTTTTTGCTCCCTCTTACCTAAATGGTTTCTTGCCGTATACCTTATATACACTAGTGGGTTTTTCAATTTTCTCTGTCCCGATAACAATTAAATTCATTAGATAAAAATTAATTAAAGGGCTCAGCTCCCCTTAAAAGAACAAGAAAATAAAATATTCAGACAGCGATGCAGTTGCTGAGATGAACTGTAATCAAGGGGTCAGAGAACTTGATTTATTATTATCACCATTATCTGCTTTTTTCTTTTTCCAAATTATATTTCCTATTATGACTGCAACCAAAGCAGAGATACCACCAACAAAACGAACCATGAGGTTTTCTTCAAAAATGATTGCAGACAACCCAATAATGAATGTGATGCCACAAATCCATGCCGCAATATATTTAACAATATAAATTAGCGCATTTTTCATTCTCATTTGCATCCCCATTTACCAAAATATTTTAGAAGCCCATTCAGACCAAGTTTTTCCAAGAATGGTTTTAATAGGCTCCATGTCGCAGGAATTGCTGGCGCATTTGGTATAACTACGCTCGCAGCACAACTTGCAAAAGCTGATACAGCCACATTACAATTATTTATTGGGCACTTGGATAAATTGCACTTCCAAAACTTCGCGCCGCACTGTTTATAGCAACACTTCCCAATCTGGGTTACGGACTCTATTGCCGCACCAACAACTGCCCCTGATGCACATTTAGAAAGGACTGCAGCAAACGCTGGCCCTATAGCAGCTTGACCGTTCGGATCATAATATTTAATTGGGTTATTTAGAGTATACACATAAGTATTTGAACCTCCATCCAAACCAATCGGGTCACTCGTAATATAACGACCTAAGCTAGGATCATAGTACCGGAAGTAATTGTAATGCAGCCCAGTCTCCTCATCATAGTACTGGCTGGGAAGTACTATGGCTTTTTAGTCATATAAAAATATTTCACTGTGGGCCACATTGAATTATTTAGCTATCGTGGTCGGGATTAGAATAGGTTGCCTGAACTTCGATAGGTATAGCTTTACTGTCTAACGATATATCTCCTTTCCATGAAACTAACCGTGCGATGTTGGAATCTTTACCTGCATAATCATTTACGGTATCGATAGTCATATCAACATCGAATAATGTAATGAAAAAACCTATTTTGGCGTATTCCACAGCTACCATTCCATGGTCTGAAATACAATATAGTTGATCTGGCGCAAATACTTTTTCAACCCACAACTCTTTACCCTTAGTCAAATCTCCATCGAGATAGGACCTATTAAAGGTTTCATAATACAGTAGGCTGAACAAACTAAGAATATTAAATGGACGTGTTATTTTAGGCATTTGGAAAACAGGTGCAGGAAGTCCGTTTTCATTGTGCCAGTTAATATTTATTTCGTTCGGATCGGTCCCCACATTAGCGTGGCACTTAATATTTCCACCTAATGACACATATCGGCAATCGGAGATAATAAGATCAATACCCGTTACCCAGTCTTCAAGTTCGTCGACATTAACGCTTTGATAGGTTCGTGTTTCTATTCCATGAATTTCAGCTTTCTTTAAAGCTTTCTTATTAAATCCACTACGAGATACAGCAATAAGTTTGTTAGCACCGACACTTCTTTGTTTCTGTATCAATTGTTCAATCCAAATTGCATTCTGGACTCGTGAGTGATCCCGACATTCTAAAACCACAAGAATATTTGTGCTCCCGATTTTGGAAGTTATTGCAACATCAACTTCTCTCGGTTCATTTGTATCAATGTCTGGTAAATATGCGGGTGTTTTTACAAATATGTTTTTTCCAGCCAAGGAGCTTTCTATTCTTGCAATGAGTTGCTCAAATTGTCTGCCTTTTCTCATTATAAAGCTTCACTCTGAATCATTAGAGTCACTTGAACTGGTATCAATGTCTTGCCCAATACATAAGTTTTGCCAGAATGCGGGATCAATAGGAACTCTAAAGTGTCGATTGGCTATGAAATCGAGAAAGAGGATACCGGCCATTTGCGCCGATGAATGAAATGGTTCTTTTATCGGCGACTCTTTTCTCGATTGTCGGATATATTCTCTCATTTCTTCCGCTGTGTCCGGCAGTCTGATTGGAGCCTCACTAATACCACTCTCATAAAGCGCCTGACCCTGAAAGAGAGAAGCATCAGTTTTTTCGTCTGGATGCCAAATTTGTAAACATGTGTGTTGTAAAGTGTTTTTCTGTAGACCAACTAATAATTCATAAGCTTCATCTTCCATTAATACAGCGGCCCATTGCGCAAGTGTTGGGACTAGCCAAGAAGTTTCTTGTAATTTTGTTACATCTTTATCATATTCACCACTTTCAAAATCAACTAAATCATCGAATGAATCAGTAGCAATAGGAAACCAGTTTCCAACCCGGTAAGTATATGTCAATCGACTGATAAGTTCTCGCAACCAACTCTTTGCAAAATCTTCTTTTCCACATGCATGTAATGAGACAAGAGCTAAGCTAATATCAATAATTTGCCCATCGTAACAGGGCGAACCAGAACAACCATGATTTTCAATTAATGCATGAAGTGATTCTGCAACCGCTAAAGCACCTTTTTTATGCTCTTCACTTTTAACCACTATGCCCCAAAAATAATGTGATGTGCAGAACAATGAAAGCAATCCTATTTCTTCAAATACCCGCTCATTTAATAATGGTGCTTCTCTATAGTATCGTGAGATACCTTCTTTTGTTTGATAATGCGATTGGAGTTTGTTGAAATACGTTGCACCATAACTTAAATAAATTTCAATAAGCCTAATATATGACGCCATAACTTTTTTATTATCATTAAGTTTCTGCTTGCGCAACATGTTCCAAGTCCAGAGTAAGGTTCTTTCAGCGGCTAATAGACCGTTACGCAGATTTTCTTCATTGCACGCCCAATTACAAAGAATACCAAGTGCCAAAGTGGTAGTACGAAGCGTACGCAAACATTTTTTAATGACTACTCTATCTGATTCAGTCTTTTGTTCATCAATCTGTAATAGAGATGTTAGCAGAGCATAATAGTGTTCGAGTTCATATTCTGTCTCGCCAATTAACGCGAGTGCACGGCGCAGATTAGCGCGTTGAGGAAAAGGCAATGCATGTTCATTTAATAAATGTTCTTCAATCAATGCCGCAATATGATCCCCGTTCCATAAATCGTAACTGCGTTTATCAGGAATTGTATTATCATGAGAATAACCAGCCCAATCTTGCTCAACTTCCTGCTTACGATCCCCTGTAGTAGCAACGACTATCTTTACTGGGAATTGACAATGATCCTTGTTTACATGACTACGTAAATAAACATCTTTTATTTCGTCCAAGGATGGACGTATTGATTGTGGCTCGCCGTTCCAGTCTCTTCTTCCTAAATCACCCCGTTTAAGTACAAATAACCAAAGTGTTTTGATTCCGTTCTCATCCGGCCCTATCGCTGCAACGTCAACACCAGCCTGTCGCACTCCAATTTGGGGCTTCGTGAGAGGTATTATATCCATCGAAAATAATAAATCCGGGAGGATGGCATCAAACTCTTTAGACTCCCTTAACATACTTAGATACTCACGTATGATTAGTTTCATGCGTCGCTACGCTTTGCTTGACGAAATAGTAAACGTTCTCGTGCGGCACCGGAGGGATCGGTTATTTCACTTTTGGGTAAAGTGAATTCCGTAGACATCGGTTTTAATTCCATCGGATCAGTATATTTATCACCAATTTTTTGAAAACTACGCCGCCCAGCTTTTAAATGAATATGTGTTGTCATTTGGCGCCAAATCGAATCTTTACTAGCTTCCTCAAATGCTTCACTCATTTGCTTATTATGAGCTTTTCCAATCTGTCTAATTTTAATGTGTGATGCCTGTAGTTCCTTACATTCGGGTAGACTACGAATGATTTCCATATACAGCTCTATTTCTTGTCGGATCTTCGCGCATAATTCTCTGGTCTCTTCGTCTGTGGAGGCCTGAGCTTCCATTTCTTTGAGATACTTAGCCGAATCATAAGGATAATCCTGACTAACGTGATTAAGAAATACTGTATTTATCAACGGATGTGTCCGGGATATAGCATCCTTAGTGTTATTTAAGGAAAACAGCAATGGGATTAAAATTTCATCGCCAGATACATAACCAAGAATCCTACGGATCAAAAAACGAAAATCATCTATATTAAGATCATCAAGAATACTTTTATCCAAAGAGATTGAACTAAGTCCTGCTATGCGAAGATGTGAAATATACTTTGACGCGGTAAGAGCATATCGCCTGTCATCATTAATTAACCATTTTGTAACCAGATGCCCTAGCAATTCTTCATCGTTAGAAATTTCCATAGCAGTTCCATTAAAATAAGTTTCAAGCACTCCATTTTGTAAAAACTTTGAGTCTTGTTTTAATATCCAATTTTCAATAAATTCGATTACTTTATTTCGATGAGCTTCAGACTTTACCCAACTTGAAAAAATATAATCGATATTGTTTAAGCTATATTGGTCTTCGGTTCTTACCTCTACAAGAAATTGTAACAAAGTGTTAAACCATTCTTTTTCAACATGCTCAGGCATATTCCGGAACAGTATTTCTGAAATTGGTTGTAGTGCTTCTGGCTTTTTTGTCTTTCCCGCAATAATTAATATTTCAGAAATAGCTTTGTCATGTTTGAGAAGCCTTCCTAAAGTAGTTACAGAAGATTGTAGAGACGGACTTTCTGGATTTTCAATAATGGCACGACATATAGTAACTGCTTCATCCAATTCTTTTGAGTGTGAATTGACATCAAATTCGATTAGGCCGAGAGCATGCAATGCAGGACCAGCAATAAAGACATTCTCTGATTGAGCATAAGAAATAATTATGGAAAAACCTTTCTTAAATTCATACAGTAACTCGCCTTGAAGTGCAGAACGAAAAATATTAGCAGTTGATTCGTTAGGCTCATTCAAATGGAGCTGCATTATTTCTTCTGCTACCTGTGAATGTGTCGAAAACCATTTATCCATTTCAGGTAGTATTCTTCCTGGCACAAGGTCATTTTTAACCTTTTCGTAGTAACCGGATACGAAGTTTATTATTGGCTGTGCAGAGGCATTATCAAAGTGGGCAATGGCTCCTTCAAGCACATGAAATACATCAAATGCACGAGCTTCAGATTCAATCACCTTTAACGCCCAATCGAAAGCATCAAAATGACCTGCGTTATGTAAAAGCGCTAAAGATTGGCCTGATACAGAAACTTCTTGGCGTATTTCATTTCGGTAAATCTCATGCAACTGCTCAAAACAGGAATTAGGATTTTCTAATAATTTTGATAAGTTCGTATTAACAAAATATTGTGCAGCAAAAGCCACTAGGTCTTTTACATTTGAAAATGTAACACCATTTTTTGTTTCGATAAGCAGCCCAGATTTAATTTGAAATTTAACCTCACTGCTTATATCGGTATCTTTCAGAATAATTGGCTTTTTATCATTATTGAAAATTTCCCATGCCATCTGAAAGATAATTTCGAGGTGTTTTTTTGTATTAGTCATGAATTCAAAAGTTGGATGCTGTAATCATATATTCATGCTACATATGGTTTGGCTAGACTTGTTTCCCAATCATTGTCTTGCAGTTATATCCTAACAATACTGAAACCTTTTCAACACATGAACCTTCCATATTTCTACTCTCCTTATTCATAACCTAAATAATAACCACTCCTACCAGAACAATCCCAACCATCTTTATCTTTATGAGGTTTTAGTATCGAATTTTGATTTTTTCTTTTGAATACTTTACCGCACATTGGGCATTCATAACGATGTTTTAGCTCTCCATAATATGATGGGCTATACTTCCTTGAGCCTCGACTAATTGCTTGTGAAAAAGGACTAGAGCTATTTGATTCTCGTCTAATAGGCGGCATTGAAATGGTCCCCGTGGCACTTATTTCAACGGGGTATTTCTCATTGTAAGGGAGACTCGTTACTTCAACTGATTGAACCTTTGATAATGAATATGCCTTTGCATGCTCTGCATCTCTTTCATATCCATAAAATAATTTATTTCCTGATTTAGCTGTTCTGAAAGATAAAGGCTCAACCGTACGAAATTTATCACTGTACTGTAAATTAATACAAAGCCTGTTTGCAGCGGCAAATTGAATCTTTTGCAATATTCCATCAACAGTATAAGCACTCGCAACTCGGCCAGGTTGAAAGAGAACCTCATCTGACTTTCCATATACCTCCATTGTGTCTTCTAAAAGCTGACTATCCAGCCAGTCAAAAAATGGTCGCAAATCTCCTAGAAAGGATTCAATTGGAGGCAACGATGGTAATTGATGAGCAAGCATATTTGCCCATTGCGGTTCTAACTCATCAATTTTTTCATGTTCGATAATGTGTTGATATGTAGGAACACTGATTTCTTTAAAAGCACATTTTTCTTTTAAAACATCACAAACTTTTTCAGGCGCTTTAATTATTTCTCTATTTCTAAAAAAATGAATGACATCATATAAATCTCTTGGTCTTGCTCTTTGCGCTAAAGCACGGATTTTTTCAGCAACAACTTCTTCAAATGCATAACAGTTAGCAACTATTCCGTTTTCAGGTTTGTCGGTATAAGGATGGTGCACTTCTCTTTCTGCTGTATCTAACACTAAAACTTCATCATTAGTTAAATCTAGCTTGATTGTTGCTACTCCTTGCGTCCTGCGTAATGGTCCGTTGTAATGAATTTTTCCTTGTGCTGAATAGTTCCCATTTCCTTTATCTATAATTTTGAATTTAAATCGGTCTTTAAAAAATTCAATACCAACTTCCTCAGATAGTTGATCTGTAATGTCTTCGAATGTTTTTAATAAGAACTCTGTTGTTAATTGAGTTGGATCCGTTAACGTGAAGTCGAGATCTTCTGAAAACCGAAATGTTTCAAAGAAACATTTTTTTAGACTTGTACCACCTTTAAATGCCCAGTGACTAACTGTACTATGTTGATTTATGCCATGTAACATCCATCCAAGGATATAGTCTTTCTCAACAGTGTCTGGTCTAAGACTTAGACCATCTGCCATCATTAATACTTCATTTTTTTCTATCATATTCCTTCTTCCATGAACCTGAAGTTTTTAATCGCCACTTTGCAATATATTGGTCAGATACCATTGAAGTATCTAACGCTGAGTATCCTATTGAAATGTAACTTTGTATTTCTAATAATAACTCATTTTCACAATTGAATCGTGTTTCTAACAAGAACCCTAATCGTTTAAAAATTGTCTTATTATTTACTCTTTTTGCGTAGTCGATGAGTAATTTAATGTCTTTATATTTTGACTCAAAATATTCTTCAAAAATATCACAGACGATAGAAATACCTCCAACTATTTTTGGATCATCAAATAAATCAACCATCGTTTTGGTTGGGTCACTAACATTCACTCTTTTCGAGCCATACCAAATAGGTTTAAGGCCAAATAATCTTTTATCATTAATGGTCTTTAACCTGAATTTAATTCCACCATGATGAGGACTTCTATCTTTTATTTTTTGTGTCGTAAAATAGGTAACAGATTCAATAATTTGTTCTGAAAGATCCCAATGTTTCACAGCGCTAAAGCCTGCCACATAACCAGGACCAAACAATGAGTCCGCGATCAAATTAGGCTCTTCAATGACAACATTTCCTGATGTTGAATCAATGGGTACTGGTATATATACCCCTCTTTTTAACCGTTTGACCCATCCACTTTTACACCATCGAGAAAGTAACCGACCTGATTCTTGGCTTGGAATATCTAAAACATCAGAAACCAGAACAGCAGTAAGAATGGCAGGGTTCTTTTCCAGAACCCTGCTCAACTTATTACGATAAGATTTTCCTATTCCAGCCAATTCCGACATGATATTTAACTTCCTATATTTGCCTTATATTGGCAATAATAGAATAATATATATTAACTTGTCTATTTTTTTAACCGAATACTGTCCATTTGTAGCAGTATTCACCCTATATAGAGTTTCATAAGTTATCTAGTGTGTTGAAGGGTGTGTTTTTGCATGCACCTCCTTTAGCTTCTTAATAACAACACGAGTATAGATTTCTGTCGTATTCAAATCTTTGTGTCCCAATAATGCCTATATATAACGAATGCTTGCTCCATTCTCTAGCATTTGGGTTGCAGTTGAATGCCTGAACAAATGACAAGCACCTCGCGTATCGATTCCTGACTTTTTGATATAGCCTTTTACTCTCGAAGCCAACGTACCTAGTTTGAATCGAATTCCTTTATGAGATAAAAACAAAGCACCATCATCTTCACCGGTTAGTAATTTTGATCGTGCCTCATTTAAATACTTTTGAACCCAACCTAAAGCACGATCACCAACTGGCCGAAAGTTGAATAATTTTGTCCCACAAGGGATTATCAATACTAATTTAATCAGACAGTTAACTAGATTCTAGCCTGAGTTTTGTGGGACAATATTAAACGTTAACTCATTGAATAGGTTATTAAATTAACCAAAAGTCAGAGTGATTCGTAAATAGTAGGTCGGAGGTTCGATTCCTCTTTCCGGCACCATCCATGCGGGTTTCAGCGATAAGACTTACTAACATTGTCCCATAGATTGCTATTTGTCCCATAGAATTAGTCCTTATGCTCTTTTTTGGGGCGTGAAAATGGGGTAATAACCTTACCTTTGCGGCGGTAATGTTTTCGCGTTACTGCCGCACTTGAGTGGTCAAGTTTATCAACGGCTTCAGCTTCAGTCGCATCCGATCCTGCTTTTGCACGTAAGTCTTGTTCGGTAAAACGCTCGGTCAAATCTGT
>JBFIIJ010000055.1:0-10347 GCA_041601315.1 Gammaproteobacteria bacterium | reverse complement strand
ACTAGCAACAGATCCTGTGTCAGGGCAACATTTAGGTATTCTTTTAATAGAAGCAGGTGTAGGAACAACAGTTGCGTCGACGATGATTATTCTTTTTTATGCGTTCGCAAGACCTTAAATTATAGTTTCCGCTTTCGGCCATAAGCGGACATATTTATCAAATTAGCACTCGTAATTACCAACCTGAATTAGCTTGACTCCAAGCTAATGCGAATAAAATGACAACCAGAAGAACTATAAATATTATTGTTCCAAATATATTCAAAATTATTCGCTCTGCTTTATTTTTTGGTCTTATTAATATGCATGCTATTAAAGCACCTACTCCCGCAAAGAATGGACTAGCATAGAGAAGTGATTCAAAAAAAATAGATGAAGTTTCTGAGCCTTTATATATATCTAAAGTAAGCAAGAATGCAGGAATGCTAGCTATAAATGCGAGGACATATCGTAATAAAGGTGGGGATGTATATTCTTTATTATTTAAATCATCCATGTTTATTCCCTAAAAATAAAAAATTTAATGTCCGCTTTGGGTCGTTAGCGGTATAAATTAACCGCTATCCTTTTCTCTTTCTATCTTTTCTATGTTCGGGTGATCCCAACTCCCGGTGATGGTGTATTGGGCACTTAATATTTGATCAATTTTTTTCGGGATGGCATCAAATATTTCTCCGGCTATATAAAATACAGCACCGACACCAACACCGATAGGGCCGAATAGGGCGCTGGCAACGGGTAGACCGCTGGATATTTTAGGAGTGACGGTTGCAATTTGATCATAGTCTTCCGTTGATAATCCTGTGCGACCACTAACAATGATATCGGCAGAGGGGCCGGTCATTGCCAAGTCGTTTGTATAGGCGTGTCCTTGTTGAAGACTGAAGTTGCCTTCAATGCTGTCGAATGCAAATCCTTCATCAAACACGTCACTAAAGTCCAGTGTGAGACGTCTTGGTAAAGTTTGTAAGCTGAGTAAACCAAACAGGCGACCTGCTGCAGGATCGATATCGAGAAAATGTCCATTTGCTATTTTCATATCAAGCTCACCGTCACTTTTAGCCATGGCAAAATTCATCGGTGTATCCATCCAGTAAGCTTTCATTTCTATACGGGTTTCACCACCTTTAATATTAGCCGCATCAAAATTAAATGTACTTAGCATTGTTTCAATGGAATCTGCTTCAAGCGTGGCATTAAAATCTGAACGATCTACCTCATCAGTACGTACCCATTCTCCTTTTGCTTTGATATTGAATCCAGGTTTTATAATACTGAGATTGTCTATGTTGATACCGTTAGCAACATTGCTTGTTAGTAAACTTAGGTGACCTAACTGATTATCGTTGTAGACGAATTCATCTACGTTGACATCAAGCTCAGGAATTTTTTCAATCGCAATATGATGGTCACCTTCATTGTCGTCAGATGTTTTTAATGTCAATTTTTCGAATTTTGCATATACGCGATTGTTGTCTGACGTTATAAACGTTGTTTCGCCTTTAATATCCTCTCCATCAAATAAAAATTTCCAGTTATTTTCCGGATTGCTTAAATTAATATTGATGTTATTAAATTCGTTTCCAAGCATATTGAAACTTTTAACATAAACATTTCCGTTAACGATTTTTTGTTTGTTTGTACTGTTTTGTTGTGTAGGTGGTTTTTCAAGATCAAAAAAACCGATCCATTCTGAAATATTTAATTTTTCCAGCTCACCTTGAATCGATATATAACTTGATATTGGTGTTGTTAGGTGTTGTTGTCCTAGACCAACAAGTATGTTTTTAACTATAAAATCTTCTTTGTTATCTACATTAAAGTCAGTAAAAAGATTATTGTCGTAATTAATATTGATTTCATTGATCAATAAGTCACGCAGACTTGTGTTTATGCTTAACGACTTTGCTTCTGCCGCCGTTTTTCCAAGTGGGAAAGGCAGATCGATAGCAATACCTTTTAAGTCAGAGTTAAATTCAACTTCTCTACTATTTTTTGTTCCACTCGAAATTGGTTTTTTAAGAGAGAGCGACCATTTGCTTTCACCAACAAATTTGTTGCTAATGCTATCAGTCATATTTTGAAGAGTAGGGAAAAAACTGACTAGTTCAGTGATAAAAAAATCTTTATCACCTTCGCCAGATATGACATAGGATTCAGAGTCTGATTCATATTGATCAAATTTTGGTATGTTTAATTTCACCGGCTTACCGTGATATAAAGCATCGATATCACTTGCCCATGTTGCTTGTCTTGTAAAATTAACATCGCCGTTGACACGTTCAAGTCCCAATCCGGGCAAGCCTGATGCAATTGTTGTATTAGTGAAAGAGACTATTCCTTCGACTAATGTATCACCTGATTCAATGGGAATATCGAGGTTCAATTTTATATCGATAGCGCCGGAAATATTCTCCGTTAATTCACGTAGCGATGAGTTTTCGTTTAAAGGGCTTTGTGTAATAAAATGTCCTGCATCGCTTGTGTGTCCAACCGCACTGCCACTTATAACAACGTGTGGATTGTCATCACCTAACTGCTTAATATTTGCAGTAAAACCATTAATCGTTGCATCAAATATATAAGCCGAATTCGATGATACGAATAAATCATCATTATCGATGATAACTTCGGCGGTTACATTATCAATCGGAGGCCAGCCTTCTGCATAGTCAAGTGTCGCATTTTCAACATTTAAAATAGTTTTGAAGTTTCCTTCCGCATTATCAAATGGAAAGTCAGCAGTACGACCACGAAAAATTAAATCGCCGGATAAAAGCTGCCCTCCAACCAAAGCACGTGTAAACCAGAGTTTTAAATCTGCCGAAGTTTGTTTAGGCAAGTAGTTTGGTAAGTTCTCAATATTGGTTGGATCCAGATGAACGACCATATCTATAAAGGGAGATGCTTTTTCATCGAACTTTATGTTCCCCGACGATTTTGCTGAAATGTATTTGTCTTCGAAGTGAAACTCTTTGACGAGTAACTCAAAAGACTCTTCATAGACTAACTCAAGTTTTGCCTCAATTGCAGATAATGCTAGCGGCTTATCGAGTAATGAACCTAATAACACTTCCGGGAATTTACTGTTTATATCAATCATTGCCAGTTTATTACTGGCATGTAATGAACCTGTTAAACCATATATGCCATTATTTTCATCATTGGACATGAGAGTAATGTTTTTGAAAACACTATCAAACTTAATAAATTCATCTGTCTCGGGTTTAGGATTAAAGTCGAAATTTGAATTAGTTAATTCACCTTTAAGGGATTGCCAATGAATATTCTCAAGAGCGTTATCAGGTATAAGTTTGGTGGCAACAAGAAAAGGCACTACTTCTTCTAGCTTAAGGTAAGACAGATTTCCTTTATATCGATAGTTATTATCGGCATCATCTCTTTCAGCATTTAACTGGTAACTTGATGCAGGCCATAAACCATGCTCTGTTTGAAAGTCTTCAATGATTACATTTAATAACCAGTCTTTATCCTGTTTACGTTCTGCATATAAATTTAGATTAATATTATTTACACCGAGATTATATTCATCAGTGTTAAGAAGAAAGTTTGAATAGTGTATCTCGCCATTGAAGTCGATTAGTTTGGCCTTGTCCCACGTACTCCATAATTTAGCATTTGCAATGCCGCCAATACTTTTTATAGGGAGGTCTTTCAAGAAACTTGTTGGAATAATATCTTTTGCTTCGGCATATATGCTGCCTTTCCATTCAGGCGTTAGTATATTGCCAGTTACATCCATCTTAATTGTTAAAGATCGTCCTTGTTCTTTTGGTAAAAGGATATTAGCTCCAATCTGGATGCGTTGTTCTTTTGTTTTTAAGTCAAGATGAACGTTAGAAAACTGTTGTGGTTCTTTGGTTGCTTTTTTGTCATGCCAGATTAAATTGGCATTTTCTATGGTGATGTGTTTTTGTTTCAATAACCAGCCAGACAATGCGTTGTTGCCTGAGTTGTTACTCAGATTTTTATTTTCATTGTCATTAATCGAGATCGAACCATCCGTGTTTCTAGTGAATTCGAGATTGAGACCAGTAATTGATAAATGACTTGGAACCAGTTCACGTTTGTTAATAGAGGAAACCAGATCGATACCTAAATGTGCCGAATCAAATTTACTAATGAGGTTCTTGTTATCAGGTGTGTATAGGTCGATTTTTTTAAGGTATAACTGAGGCGCCCAGCCTTGCCATTCTGCTGTTATCTCATCAATAACAACCGGATAATCCATGTACTCACTAACCCAGGATTGTATTTCATTTTTATAACCACCAATTTCGGGTAGTGCAAGACGCATAACTGTAACCAGTACGGCGGCAGTAAGCACAATGAATGCAAATGCATACCAACAGAAGTGGTATAAAGATGTAAAAATTCTTTTTAACATTAAGGAGAAATCAAAGCAGTACGATGTCGTATTGTTCCTGTGTGTACAGAGGTTCTACCTGAAACGATATTGGTCTGCCAATAAACGCTTCCAATTCTGCAACACTGGCCGATTCATCATCTAAAAGCATATCTACAACACGTTGCGAGGCAACGACTAAAAGTTTGTTGGCATCAAATTGTCTCACTTCGCGTAATATTTCCCGGAAAATTTCATAACAAACCGTTTCAGCCGTTTTGATAGAGGCTCTGCCATCACAAGTAGGACAAGGTTCACATAGGATATGTTCCAGACTTTCTCGTGTTCGTTTTCGTGTTAATTGCACCAGTCCAAGCGAGGTGAGTTCACTAATGATTGTTTTAGAGTGATCTCGTTCTATATTTTTTTCCAGAGAACGCAATACTTGTCTTCCATGTTCTGCATCTTTCATATCAATGAAGTCAATAATGATAATGCCGCCAAGATTGCGCAATCGAAGTTGCCGAGCAATAGTGTGCGCAGCTTCAAGGTTTGTTTTATAAATGGTTTCTTCCTGATTACGATGTCCGACAAATGCTCCTGTATTGACATCAATCGTCGTCATGGCTTCTGTTTGATCAATAATCAAATATCCGCCTGACTTTAATGAGACCTTTCTGTTTAGTGAACGTTGTATTTCATCTTCAACTGAATACAAATCCAAAATAGGATGGCTACCCGTGTAGTACTCAATTCTTGATAGTAGCTCAGGTATAAAGTGTTTAGAAAATTCAGTAACTCGTTGATAGGTTTCTTTGGAATCAATGCGTACTTTCCCTATTTCTGAATGTACCAGATCGCGCATAGTACGCATGACTAAAGGTAAATCTTCATAAACAATACTGGGTGGGAAAGTGTTTTTTGCGCGAACTACGATCGAATCCCATATTTTTTTAAGAAATTCGATGTCTTTAAAAATATCTTCATCAGGAATATTTTCTGCGGCTGTTCTTACAATGAAACCACCTTTTTTTAATACTTCAGTTTCAGTAACCGTATTATGCAAGACAACATTGTTACCACTTGCAAGAACCTGATTTTCAACGCCAGACATGTGACTTAATATCGCATTGCGAAGTCGTTCCCTTTCTTCTTCGTCTTCAATTCGTTGAGAGATGCCTATCGCTGGGTAATCAGGAACAAATACGACATAACGCGATGGTATTGAAAGGCGCGTTGTTAATCTTGCTCCTTTGCTGCCAATCGGATCTTTAACAACCTGAACCAGTATTTCTTCACCTTCATTAATGATGGTTTCTATCGGTTGTGCTTGCGTTGTCATATTCAGTTCAGATTCATTATCAATATTGTTGTTGATAATGTCCGAACTATGTAAAAAACCGGTTCGTTCAAGTCCTATATCAATAAATGCGGCTTGCATTCCTGGCAAGACACGGGATACGCGCCCCTTGAATATATTACCGACAAGCCCACGTTTTTGAGTTCGTTCAATATGAACTTCCTGCAAGATGCCATTTTCAACAACCGAAACGCGTGTTTCTTGTGGGGTTACATTGATTAAGATTTCTTCACTCATGGAAATTCAACGTTGTTATATAGCGACATTTTTATGGGCTCAAATTTAGTCGATGATTATAACATCATCTTATTTATCAAGTGTCTAAAAAATACCTCTAAAAAACAAGGAATTACTATGATGTTTCTGTAGAAACAGCATAAAATGAACGGATGATTTTTGATGGTTTAAAGCAATTTCTGGCAGAAGACGCACTTCTTCTTAATGAAGAGTCCCGGCGGGTCTACGAATGCGATGCATTATCTGCTCATAGAGTGATGCCAGGTTGCGTGGTTTTACCTGATTCTATCGAACAGGTTCAATCTATTTTACGTTATTGTTATGACAATAATATTCCCGTTGTAGCACGTGGGGCTGGTACAGGTTTATCAGGCGGAGCAATGCCGCATGAACATGGCGTATTGTTAAGTTTGGCTAAGTTTGATCAAATTGTTGAACTGGATTCAGTCCAGAGAATTGCACGTGTTCAACCCGGTGTTCGAAATTTAGCAATATCCGAAGTTGCAAAACCTTTCGGACTTTATTATGCGCCTGATCCTTCTTCACAAATTGCCTGCACCATAGGTGGTAATGTCGCAGAAAATTCCGGCGGCGTGCATTGCTTAAAATATGGGTTAACGGTTCATAATATTTTGCAATTAAAAATAATTACGATTGAAGGTGAGTTATTGACGATTGGTAGTCATGCTTTGGATTCTCCCGGTTATGATTTGTTAGCATTGTTTACTGGCTCAGAAGGAATGCTCGGTGTCATTGTCGAAGTCACAGTTAAGCTTTTGCCAAAGCCGCCATATAGTCGAGTGATGCTTGCTGCATTTGATGATATTGAAAAAGCCGGAAACAGTGTTGCCGGTATTATTGCTGATGGCATTATTCCCGCTGGATTGGAAATGATGGATAAGGCGGGTATCCGTGCGGTTGAAGATTTTATTCACGCGGGTTATCCCACTGAAGCAGAAGCTATTTTACTTTGTGAACTTGATGGTACGGAAGAAGAGGTGCTTGCGACTATTAATAAAGTTAATGCTTTATTAAATAAACACGGTGCAACTGAAGTTCGTATTGCTCGTGATGAAAATGAATCACAACGTTTTTGGGCAGGGCGTAAAGCAGCGTTCCCTGCAGTCGGTCGAATTGCCCCTGATTATTATTGCATGGACGGGACAATCCCTCGAAAACATATCGCTGAAGTCTTATCAAAAATTAATGCGTTGTCTGAAAAATATAAGCTAGCTGTTGTTAATGTGTTCCATGCAGGTGATGGAAATTTACATCCGTTAATTTTATACGATGTTGCCATTCAGGGTGAATTAAAACGAGCCGAAGCTTTTGGTAGCGAGATTCTTAAGTTATGTATTTCAGTGGGAGGCACGATTACGGGTGAGCATGGTGTTGGTGTCGAAAAGATAAATGAAATGTGTGTTCAGTTCAGTGATGATGAGCTTGAACAATTTCATGCAGTTAAAGCTGCCTTTGATGCAAAAAGTTTATTAAATCCCGGTAAGGCTGTTCCTACTTTAAATCGGTGTGCAGAATTTGGTGCGATGCATGTGCATGCGGGTAAAGATAAACATCCTGAATTAGAACGTTTTTAAGCTGCTTTTTCTTTTTTCTTTGCAGGAATGTCTGCTTTACAGATACGGTTTCTGCCTGCATTTTTAGCCGCATAAAGCGCTTTATCTGCATGACCTATAAATTCATCAGATGTAATGCTGTCGTCTACTATACAAGTAGCGCAGCCAATACTTACGCTTATATCTACTGGTATTTTCAAGTCAAAATTCCTGTTAAATTTTTCCACTCGTGATCTGATTTTTTCGGCTATTTTTACTGCATCGTCAGCGCTAGTATCGGGAAGCATGATGACAAATTCATCTCCGCCATAGCGACAAAGCACATCGGTTGAACGCATTAAATATGAATTAAATAATTTTACAAGTTCTATTAAACATTCATCACCAGCTTGATGACCATTAGAATCATTAAGCGATTTAAAATTATCGACATCAACAAGAAGTAAAGATAAGTCTGTTTTATTACGCATGCTTCTGTGCCATTCACGCTTTGTACAATCATCAAGATAAAGACGATTCTTGGCACCAGTTAAAGGATCGGTAATGGTGCTCTTATGTAGCTGTTCATTTGTTTCAGATAAAACGTCTGTTAACTCAACGAGTTTATTTCTCATTTCTGATATACGTTGCATAGCATTTAGTTTTGCTTTAAGAACGACGCTGCTTACCGGCTTGGTCAAGTAATCATCTCCACCAACATCGATACCACGAGAAAGACTTTCATCATCTACAAAGCCAGTAAGGAATATTATTGGTATCCAATTATCCTTATTTTGGGAACGGATCTTTTTAGCAACTTCAAAACCATTATACTTCGGCATCTCGATATCGAGCAAAACAAGATCAGGGTTTTCAGAATCATAGAGGGATAATGCTTCTTTTCCATCTACAGCTTGAATGACGTCATGACCGGCATTTTTAATAATTGCCGATGTCGTTAGCATCATTGTTCGTGAATCTTCAGCGAGTAGTACCTTCATGGATGACCATCGTGTGATAATAGTTAAGTGCTTCTATTTATTTCGGCAAAATTCAAATAAACTTTAGTGCAATCATTATTTTAAAGCATTGATTTATTTATGTATTTTTATATCAGGTGATTAGCAAATAGTCTTATGACACAAAAAATAATAAAAATTAAAGAACAAATTATTACTGCTATAGAGCAAACAGAGTCGCTTCATATCGTTGGCGGTAATAGCAAAGCGTTTTTGGGACGAGATATTGATGGCAAACAAATTAATATGTTTGATTACACGGGTATTCTCAGCTATGAACCTACCGAGCTCTATATGACCGTTAAAGCAGGTACATTATTGAGCGAAGTTAAACAAACTTTAGCTGAAAGTGGTCAAATGCTCGCTTTCGAACCACCTGAAGTTAGTGAAAATACAACAATGGGTGGTGTTGTTTCTACAGGGTTAAGTGGCCCACGTCGACCTTATACAGGTTCTGCTAGAGATTTTGTTCTGGGTATTCGATGTCTCAATGGATTGGCGAAAGAACTGTCTTTTGGTGGTCAGGTAATGAAGAATGTAGCAGGTTATGACCTATCGAGATTATTGACGGGCTCATATGGAACACTTGCTGTTATTCTTGAAGTAACGTTTAAAGTTTTGCCTCTACCTGAATTTGAATTAACAGGTAATATAAAAACATCTAAACAAGAAGCTTTAAAATTAATGTCTGTATTATCTGGCAAATCAACGCCGATATCTGCTGCCTGTTATCATGATGATCAGTTATTAGTCCGATTTTCTGGAAATGAAAAAGTAGTGAAAGATTCATTGAAAGAATTTGAGCTTGATGAATATGATAATGCTGAACAATTTTGGGGTCAGCTTCGAGATTACAAATTACCCCTTTTTAATTCAGAAAAACCAGTGTGGCGTTTATCAGTTCCATCAACATCTAATTTTGATTTGCATGAAGATGACTTTTTGATTGATTGGAGTGGTGCTCAATATTGGTTAGCATCAGAACGTCCCTCGAATGAAATTTTTAGCTTGGCAGAAGAGCAGGGTGGTAATGCCTTACTATTTAGAGGTGGAGATCGAAGTGGGAATATTTTTCATCCTCTTTCGGAAGGACTTTTTAAACTACAACAAAATTTAAAACAGGCATTCGATCCACATCGAGTGTTAAACAAAGGAAAGATGTACACAAACCTTTAAGTAATCATGCAAACGATTATTGAACAAGCGATAAGTCAGACAGCTGAAGGACAAGAGGCTGAACGTATTTTGCGTTCGTGTGTTCATTGTGGATTTTGTACAGCAACTTGTCCTACTTATCAGTTATTGGGCGATGAACTCGATGGTCCACGCGGGCGCATTTATCTAATTAAATCAATGTTGGAAGGAGAAGAAGTCTCTAATCGAACTATGGGACATCTTGACCGATGTTTAACGTGTCGTGCTTGTGAATCGACGTGTCCTTCCGGTGTTGAATATGGAAAATTACTTGATATTGGTCGACATTATGTCGAGCAAAAAGTGTCGCGACCAAAGCAAGAAAGTCTATTTCGTTTTTTAATTTTACAGTCTTTGCCTTATAGAAAACGATTTAAAATGTTATTGAATCTTGGCCAAGTATTTCGTTTTATATTGCCAAGAGAACTTAAGAAGTTAATTCCGATTAAAAAAGAAAAAAGTAACATTGACGAATATAAAGATCATGCACGCAAAGTCATCCTTTTTTCCGGTTGTGTGCAACCTGCATTATCACCAGAAATAAATCAATCGGTTAAAAAAGTATTAAATCATTTTGGTGTGTCAGCAGTTGAACTAGAAAATGAGCAATGTTGTGGT
>JBFIIJ010000054.1:0-10442 GCA_041601315.1 Gammaproteobacteria bacterium | reverse complement strand
CCGATCTTTGTTATCACTTTTATAACCAATCACAATTCGACCAAGACGTTCTTTCAGATCTTTACGACTGGTAGCAAGACACAGAATAGCCATAATTTCAGAAGCAACAACAATGTCATAACCATCTTCACGCAGATAACCGTTTGCAGGACCACCCATACCAACTGTGATTTTACGTAAAGCGCGATCATTCATATCAACTACACGTTTAAATTGAATACGACGTGGATCAATACCTAATTCATTGCCGTGATTAATATGATTATCAATCATGGCGGAGAGCAAGTTATGTGCAACGCCTATAGCATGGAAGTCACCGGTAAAATGCAGATTGATATCTTCCATAGGAACAACTTGCGCATAACCACCACCTGCTGCACCACCTTTAACACCAAAACAAGGACCAAGAGAAGGTTCACGTAAACACATAATGGCTTTCTTACCAATACGATTTAACGCATCACCAAGACCAACGGTTGTTGTAGTTTTACCTTCACCAGCGGGGGTAGGGCTTACTGCCGTAACCAGAATCAGTTTGCCATCTTTATTATCTTTAAGGCTGTCGATATAGTTGAGCGATAATTTCGCTTTGTAGTGACCGTAAGGTTCCAGGTGTTCACTTTCGATCCCATATTGATCTTTGGCCAGATCAACGATGCGTTTCATTTTCGCCTTTTGAGCAATTTCTATATCAGACATTCCGTCCTCCAAAACTATTAGAACTATTTTAAATTATTATAAAATACAGAAAGTTATATAAATTATGTAATAAAAATATTATATTAACGCTCTATATTATTGAATTATTTTATGAGCAGTCCGCGTATTTTAGCGTGTTGGCGCGAAATTCTCTAACTTCTTTCAAAAGAATTTAATGCGCCCTAAAAAGCATTTAGATATGTCGAGGTGATATATAAAAATCTTATTAGAATATTTGATACGTACCCGATCACTATTGGCGGGAAAGCGTGCTCAATTCGCTCTTTCTCTATTGGGTTTAGTGACAGGCATTCTTGTTGGTTGTGTGATTATTTTATTTCGTTTTAGTACGGAATTATCCCAAGTGTCATTTCTTCCCGATGCAAACCCCGAAAATTATGAAGCGCTGAATTGGCGAATACGACTATTGATTACGACTGCTGGCGGTTTAGTACTTGGTTTACTTTTTTATTCTGTGTCACGAGTACCGCTTAGAGTAGGAGTCATTCATGTATTGGAACGCTTGTCGTATCACGAAGGCAATCTACCTTTAAAAAATCTAGTAATGCAGTTTATAGGCGGAGCAATTGCAATTATCTCCGGGCAATCTGTAGGCCGTGAAGGCCCAAGTGTCCACTTGGGCGCAGCAAGTGCCAGTTTAATGGGGCAATACCTCCATTTACCTAATAACAGCATACGTACGCTTGTAGGTTGTGGTGCCGCCGCCGCTATTGCTGCTTCCTTTAATACACCTCTTGCTGGTGTTGTTTTCGCAATGGAAGTTATATTAATGGAATACACCATTACTGGTTTTACGCCTGTTATACTTTCAGCGGTTAGTGCAACAGTCATGTGTCGATTGGTTTTTGATGAAGCACCGGTTTTCACAGTTCACGCTATCAATCTTGAATCATTTTATGAATTACCCATCATTGTTTTAATGGGTGTTTTGATCGGTGCTATCGCTGCAGGATTTATTAACCTGACAAGTGTTCTGACTAAGATGGGACAAAAATTTTCAATCTGGTTACGAATGACACTTGCCGGTTTGGGTGTCGGTTTAATTGGACTGATTAGTCCACAAGTCATGGGTATCGGTTATGACACAGTCAACGCAGCGATACTTGGTGACATAGCGATTATTACTTTACTGATCATTCTCTTAGCAAAAATTATTGCGACCTCACTTTGTATTGGTTTCAGTATTCCTGCGGGTTTGATTGGTCCGGCTATTTTTATAGGTGCTTTGGCTGGTGGTATCGTTGGTAAATTTGTTGAAATGTATAATAGTAATTTTTCTGATGCGGGTCTTTATGCCATGTTAGGCATGGGCGCGATGATGAGTGCGACATTACAGGCACCCTTGGCAGCATTACTTGCTTTACTCGAACTAACGGGCAATCAAAATATTATTTTTCCAGGCATGTTGGCGATTGTGAGTGCGAATTTAGCAGCACGTGAATTATTTAAAAGTGATTCCGTCTTTTTATCACAATTTAAGGGAATTGGGCTTGATTATCGTAATGATCCTGTCGCGCAGTCATTAAGGCGAATTGGTGTTGAATCTGTTATGAACAAGGCGTTTGTTATCACTGAACCTCAGATACAAAGAAATGTTGCTTACAATCATTTAAAAGAATCACCGGACTGGTTGGTTATTAGAAAAGGCGACAGTAATCAGTTGATGCCAGCGACTGATTTGGCGCGACACCTGGAAGAAACAGATGATGAGCAAATCGATTTGATGGAAATTCCAGCCAAGCGCCGGCAATTAGCCAGGGTTAGTCTCGAATCGACATTGCAACATGCTCAAACACTATTAAATGAGGCCGATGTCGAAGCACTCTATGTCATCAGACAATTAGGCGTTTCTGCCGACCGTATTTACGGTATCCTGACTCAGGAAGATATTGAAAGACATTATCGCGTTGTAAGTAATTAAACTGTAAGAAACGTTATTTTGAGTTCCAAATAATTCAGTTTTGATATAGAAAATAAATCTTTCTGTGATAGCGTATTGCGCACTATTCTGTTAGTCTTATTTCCCCTGAATATGCAACTATTTAGGCGATTTTTGACCCCTAAAACCGGTTATCTTAGACCGGACAAATTCGCTCCCTCTGAAATCTTAGCTCCTATTGGAATGGCTTTATGACGCGTTATATTTTTGTGACTGGTGGTGTTGTTTCTTCGCTCGGTAAAGGCATTGCCGCTGCATCTCTTGGAGCTATTCTTGAAGCGCGTGGTTTGAAAATAACCATGATAAAACTCGATCCCTATATTAATGTTGACCCAGGTACGATGAGCCCGTTCCAGCATGGTGAAGTTTATGTAACCGATGATGGTGCGGAGACAGATCTGGATCTTGGCCATTATGAGCGTTTTGTTCGAGCCACCATGGGCAAACGAAACAACTATACGACCGGACGAATTTATCTCAATGTGATTCAAAGGGAACGACGCGGCGATTATCTTGGTGGCACGGTGCAGGTTATCCCGCATATTACCGATGAAATAAAAAATTGTATTAAAGCCGGTGCGGGTGATGCTGACATTGCTATGGTTGAAATTGGTGGCACAGTAGGTGACATCGAATCGCAACCTTTTCTGGAAGCGATCAGACAAATGCGTATTGAAGAGGGTGCGGCAAATACTTTGTTCATGCATTTAACCCTGGTTCCTTATATTGCTGCGGCAGGTGAAATTAAAACCAAACCGACACAACACTCGGTTAAAGAATTACGTTCCATTGGTATACAACCTGATATTCTTATGTGTCGTACTGACCATATGATTCCCGATAATGAAAGAAAGAAAATGGCTCTGTTCACCAATGTCGAAGAGTCAGCCATTATTTCTGCACTTGATGTCGACAATATCTATAAGGTACCAAAGGCTCTTCACGAACAAGGTCTTGATGAAATCGTAAATAAAAAGTTTGCCTTGAATTTACCGAAAGCAGATTTAAGTGAATGGAATAATGTGGTTGATGCGTTGGATAATCCTACCGGTGACGTCAATATTGCGATGGTCGGTAAATACATGGATCTGGCCGACTCTTATAAATCACTTTCTGAAGCATTGGCGCATGCCGGTGTTCAAACACGAACGCAGGTTAATATTGTTTATGTTGATTCAGAAGAATTCGAAAAAAAGGGTGTTGAGAGCCTGAGTGAAATGGATGCGATTCTAGTGCCTGGTGGTTTTGGTAACCGTGGTATTGATGGCAAGATCGCTGCGGTTCGTTATGCACGCGAAAATGGTGTGCCTTATCTAGGTATTTGTTTAGGTATGCAAGTAGCGGTAATTGAAATTGCACGCGATTTGGCCGGTCTTAAAAATGCAAACAGTACTGAATTTGATAAAGAAGCAGATGATCCGGTTATTGCATTGATTACTGAGTGGCAGGATGCAACAGGTCAGGTTGAACAACGTGATGAAGATTCTGACATGGGTGGCACCATGCGTTTGGGTGGTCAGGAATGTCAGTTACTTGAAGGTTCGTTAGCAAAAGAATTGTATCAAGCAGATAAGATTACTGAACGTCATCGTCATCGTTATGAATTCAATAATAAATATCAGGAACAACTTGAAGCGACAGGCATGCGTATTTCAGGTCGTTCGCTTGATGGGGAATTGGTTGAGGTGATCGAAATTCCTGAGCACCCCTGGTTTGTGGCTTGTCAGTTTCATCCTGAATTTACATCAACACCAAGAGATGGTCATCCATTGTTTACCGGCTTTATAAAAGCGGCGCGTAAATATAAAGAGTCACACACGGGGACAATTAAGAATGCAGCTATGTGATTTTGAAGTTGGCCCAACAAAGCCGTTCTTTTTAATAGCCGGGCCTTGTGTTATCGAAAGTGAACAATTGGCGATGGATACAGCCGGGGCTTTAAAAGAATTAACTTCGGAATTAGGAGTACCCTTTATTTATAAGTCTTCTTTTGATAAAGCGAATCGTAGTTCGCATGACAGTTATCGTGGTCCCGGTATTGAAGCGGGTTTAAAAGTATTAGCCAATGTAAAAGAAAAAATAGGTGTGCCGGTATTAACCGATATACATGAAGACACACCGCTTGATGAAGTCGCTAGCGTTGTTGATGTGTTGCAAACGCCGGCGTTTTTATGTCGACAAACCAATTATATTCAAGCCGTTGCTAAAACGGGGTTGCCCGTCAACATCAAGAAAGGTCAATTTCTCGCACCCTGGGATATGGCGTATGTGGTCGAAAAAGCACGCGCGGTGGGTAATGATAAAATTATGGTTTGTGAACGAGGTGCGTCTTTTGGTTACAATTATTTAGTATCTGATATGCGTTCCTTAGTAGTTATGCAGGAAACAGGTGCGCCAGTGGTATTCGATGCAACACATTCAGTACAGATGCCGGGTGGTGGCGGTAAAGTTTCAGGTGGCCAACGTGATTTTATTCCAGCGCTTGCACGTGCTGCAATTGCTGTTGGTATATCAGGTTTGTTTATGGAAACACATCCTGATCCTGAAAAAGCACTGAGTGATGGTCCTAATTCATGGCCGATGGATAAAATGAGAGAATTGTTAGAAACATTGAAAGCGATTGATGAAACAATTAAAAAGGGTACTTCTTAAAATGCACTTTTTACGCGATAGCAGCGTCATCTCCGTACTCGAATCCTCATGTATTATTTATACATTGCGGTTCTGCGTGCGGGGATTCCTTGCTCTCACGAAAAAATCACTATTTTAAGATGCACCCTTACAAATAATTAATAAATTTAAGTATTGGAGAATTAAAAGTGTCAGGTATAAAAAAAATCATTGCCCGCGAAGTCCTCGATTCAAGAGGTAACCCTACTATTGAAGCTGAGGTCTATACCGAAAGTGGTGCAGTTGGTAGTGCAATGGTTCCTTCCGGCGCGTCGACTGGTGCACGTGAAGCAATTGAATTACGCGATAATGATAATGTACGTTATTTAGGCAGAGGTGTTTTGAATGCGGTTAAAAACATTCATGACAGAGTTTCACCTGCTTTGATTGGTACAGAAGTAACCGAACAAGCTCAGGTTGATCAAATTATGCTCGACCTTGATGGCACTGCGAATAAAGAAAATCTTGGTGCGAATGCAATACTGGCTGTATCAATGGCGAATGCACATGCTGCTGCAAATGAAAGTAATTTGCCACTTTATGAATATCTTGGTGGTGAAGGCGGTTCATTTCAAATGCCAGTACCAATGATGAATATTATTAATGGTGGCGCACATGCGGATAATAGTGTCGATTTACAGGAATTTATGATTTTACCTGTCGGTGCAAGCAGCCTTCGTGAAGCAGTACGTTATGGCACAGAAGTATTTCATTCATTGAAATCAGTCTTGTCTAAATTAGGTTTAGGAACAACGGTTGGTGATGAAGGTGGTTTCGCACCTAATCTTTCTTCAAATGAACAAGCGATTGAAGTCATACTCGAAGCGATAGATAAAGCTGGTTATAAAGCAGGCGAAGATATTTTATTAGGTCTGGACGTTGCGAGTTCCGAGTTTTATAAAGATGGTATCTATACACTGGAATCTGAAAACAAAAAACTGACAGCACAAGAATTTTTAGATTATCTTTCTCCGTGGTTTGAAAAGTACCCTATCATTACCATGGAAGACGGTATGGATGAAGCTGACTGGGATGGTTGGAGATTATTAACGGATAAGTTGGGTAAAGATGTGCAACTTGTTGGAGATGATTTGTTTGTCACCAATACTTCAATTCTTCAGGAAGGGATTGATAAAAAAATTGCAAATTCAATATTGATTAAAGTTAATCAAATTGGATCATTAACAGAAACACTCGCTGCAATTGAGATGGCAAAGAAAGCAGGATACACAGCAGTCATTTCCCATCGTTCGGGTGAAACCGAAGATACAACCATTGCTGATCTTGCCGTTGCAACCTCTGCAGGACAAATTAAAACAGGTTCATTGTCTCGTTCTGATCGTGTTGCTAAATATAACCGCTTGATGAAGATTGAAGATCAATTGGGTTCTCGTGCAAGTTATCCTGGCAGAGATGCATTCTACAATCTGAAATAGTATTTTATATATGGGTTTAAACTATAGATGAAGATAAGCACCGCACTTTTTGTTTTACTGTTAGTACTGTTGCAGTACCGATTATGGTTCGGCAACGGCAGTATGACGGAAGTGCATCATCTGGAAAAACAAATCACTCAGGTTAAACAGGATAACCAAAAGCTAAAAGAACGTAACCTTTCATTAACTGCAGAGGTTTATGACCTTAAACAAGGTCAGGAAGCGATTGAAGAAAGAGCGCGAAGTGAAATGGGAATGATCAAATATGATGAAACCTTTTATCAGATAATTGATTATTCAGGTTCTCAAGCTAACACGAATTAAAATGCATGTCTGATAAGGCGAGATATTGGGTCGTTATTCCTGCTGCTGGCGTTGGCAAACGCATGGGAGTTGATAAACCGAAACAGTATATTTCAGTGAATGATAAAACAATTATTGAACATACGATTAATTGTTTTATTGAACGCGAAGAGATAGAAGGTATTGTTATCGCCATTTCCAAGTCGGATGAATTTTGGCCAGACATGGAAATAGCTAAACATGATAAAATTATAACTGTTCCAGGTGGTGATGAACGTTATCAATCTGTGTTTAATGGTTTGCAAGCGTTAAAAAATAAAGCAGAAGATGATGATTGGGTTTTGGTTCATGACGCGGCAAGACCATGTTTGAATCAGTCAGCCATTGATAGATTAATGATTAATTGTCGTTCACATGATGTTGGTGGAATTCTGGCAATGCCATGTCGAGATACAATGAAAAGAGCAAACGAATCGGGTGAGATAATTGATACGGTTGAAAGAGAATATCTTTGGCATGCGCAAACGCCGCAGATGTTTAAGTATGGAAAATTAAAGTCTGCAATTGAAAAAGTATTAGATGAAAATATTGTTGTAACAGATGAAGCAATGGCTATGGAAATGGCAGGTTATAAACCACTACTTGTACAAGGACATCAGGAAAATATAAAAGTAACTCATAAAGATGATCTTCAGTATCTAAAACTATACCTAAATGAGATGACATAAAAACAATGCGTATTGGACACGGTTATGATGCACATCGTCTTGTAGAAGGCAGACCTTTAATTTTGGGTGGCGTAACTATTCCTTATGAAAAAGGATTAGAAGGTCATTCGGATGCAGATGCTGTGATACATGCGTTATGTGATGCCATACTTGGCGCTTTATGTTTAGGCGATATTGGTAATCATTTTCCAGATACCGATCCGAAATTAAAAAATATTGATAGCCGGGTTTTATTAAAGCAAGTCGTTGATTTAGTAAAAGAAAAAAACTATGCGTTAGGTAATGCAGACATCACAATTATTGCTCAAGCTCCTAAGATGGCTGCGCATATTCCTGCAATGAAAGAAAATTTAGCAAACGATTTAAATTCTAAAATTGATAATATAAATATTAAAGCAACAACAACCGAACGAATGGGTTTTGTTGGCCGTGGTGAAGGCATCGTTGCTCAAGCAGTTGTATTATTAGTTTCTGTATAATAAGACACAGTATCTCTCCTTTTAAAATCCATCTTTTCAAACTAGTGTTATTCATAGTCATACGATCTTGAATCGTGTGGATTATTTTGTATTCATGATTTAGGGATCGAATGACGGATCAATTTTCATAAAAAAGGAGATTCACTATGAATACCATTTGTTTTAGTTCAAAAAAAAAGCACAACCTTCAACATATAAATTATGATTTCGATTCTGACGATGGAATCATGTGGGTATATCTTGATGCTTATCCCAGACCTTGTGTCACACCGGAACTTGTCAATGACATACGAACTATACATCGCACTATAGAAATCAATAATGGATATTTTCCTATTCAAGAAAACCTTGAACCTGTTCATTATCATGTTCTTGATTCCAACTCAGAAGATGTTTTTAGTCTGGGTGGCGACCTGGCCTATTTTTTAAGTTGTTTAGAAAAAAATGATAAACCGGCAATGAAAAACTATGCCAGAAATTGCATTAATGCCATTTATCCTATCATGGTAAATTTTAATCTACCTATAGTGACAATCTCTCTGGTGAGAGGGAATGCACTTGGTGGTGGATTTGAAATAGCATTATCAGGTGATGTCATTATTGCTGAACGATCAACACAAATGGGTTTTCCTGAAATTTTATTTAACTGTTTCCCAGGTATGGGAGCATTTCAGTCACTTTCAAGCAAAATTGGTTTAAACAAAGCACATCAATTAATTTCAAGCGGTAAATTATACAATGCAACAGAGTTATATGAACTGGGTGTTGTTGATATACTCGTTGATGATAATTGTGGTGAAGCATCAGTTTATTCATATATCCATAACCACAAAAAGCACAGAAATGGATATATGGCTATGCAGTATGTTACCCAGAAACTTAAGCATTTTAATCATAAGGAGTTAATGGATATATGCTGTGATTTATGGGTTGATACTGTTTTTAACATCTCGGATAAAGATATCCGAACCATTTCACGTTTACTTCGAAGTCAACAACGTTACATATCGGATGATAGTCAGCTATTGAGTAGTAATGCATCTGCATTCTAAAAATAGTAGTTCGTTGTTAACAATTCGGAGTGAAAAAAAATGGAACATTCAAATGTTAAGTCATTACGTCCTTTGGTTGCGAAATATGTAGAAACGTCAACTTTTACCGCATTAAATTTACTGTTTATCGATATGATTATTTATATCGGTTCTGTTTCAGGCATATTATTTTTTGAAAATATATTTCTTAGAATTTTATGTGGCATTCTTGCCGGCCTTAAAATGGCTTCTTTATTCGTTATTGCCCATGATGCAGCTCATGATAGTTATACCAGCAATAAGCTATTAAATAAGATTATAGGGCGCATCGCTTTTTTGCCCTGTTATCATAATTTTAGTCTATGGCTAATCGCTCATAATCGGCTGCATCATCAAATGACAAATGTAAAAGGAGTTAATTCATGGTCACCATTATCCAAGTTTGAATATGATGAACTACCGGGTTGGAGAAAAATGCTAGAGCAGATTTATCGAAGTCCATTTGGAATAGGTCTTTACTACCTTATTGAACGATGGTGGAAAGATAAGTTTTTTCCATTTAAGAGGCTTGTTAAAGAATTTCAGCTGATTTTTTGGGTGGATTTTTTGTTAAGCTTTATTTTTCTAATAGGACAGATAAGTTTGTTTGGATACATGGGAGCCATGACAATTCAAAGTAGTGCTTTTGTTTCAATAGTACTTGGATTCATAGTTCCATTATCGGTTTTTAGTTTTATAGTAGGATTTTCTGTTTATCAACAACATACACATGAATCAGTTTCATGGTTCAAAACCAGAAGTGAGCGGGATAGTTACGCAAACATAGAAGACTACACTGTCCATGTGCAATATCCTAAATGGTATAGCCTGATTAGTCATAATGTAATGGAGCATACTGCTCATCATGTTGATCCGAGAATACCATGCTATCAATTAAATAAAGCTCAAACTGAGCTAAACAAGTACCTGGGTAATGAAATGATGTCGATCAAGTTTTCTACATTCAACTTCATAAAAACCATGAGAAAATGTAAGCTTTATGATTACAATAATCATTGTTGGTTAGATTTTTATGGTAACCCAGTCAGTAAGAATTACCTAAGCGCAAATAATAATAAATTAGCTGAGGTAGCATG
>JBFIIJ010000053.1:0-10445 GCA_041601315.1 Gammaproteobacteria bacterium | reverse complement strand
CGCTTTGTAATAGCTTATGCGTTCCAACAACAATATCTGCTTTACCATCCGCCATTGCTGCTAAAGCCGTATCTGATTCTTTTTTCGATCTAAAACGGGAAAGTAGTTCAATACGGACAGGCCAATCAGCAAAACGATCGATAAAGTTTTGATAATGCTGTTGCGCCAATAATGTTGTTGGCACCAGAATCGCAACTTGTTTATTGTTTTGTACTGCTATGAATGCCGCACGCATTGCCACTTCTGTTTTACCAAAACCGGCATCACCACATATCAGCCTATCCATAGGTTTATCATTACGCATATCTGAAATCATGGCGTCGATGGCGTCCTGTTGTCCGGGTGTTTCTTCAAAAGGAAAACTTTGTGCAAAGGATTGATAGGCATTTTGATCAAAGTCATAAGACATACCTTGTCTTGCCGCACGACGAGCATGTAATTCAAGCAGTTCAGCTGCAACGTCATAAACTTTTTCAGCCGCCTTACGTCTGGCCTTTTGCCATTGACCACTGCCTAACTTATGTAACGGTGCATGTTCCGGATCGAGTCCGGTATAACGAGAAATATAATCCAGTGCAGCAACCGGCACATAAAGTTTGTCGCCTTCAGCATATTCAAGATGAATAAACTCACCGGGAAAACCACCAACATCAATTGTCATTAAACCTAGATAACGACCGACGCCATGTTCTTCATGAACCACTGGCGCACCGACTCTTAATTCAGTTAGATTACGAACAACTGCATCAGCATCTTGTTGTTTACGTTTACGCAAACGCCGTTGCATAACCCGTTCGCCAAATAATTGTGCTTCGGTGATTATGGCAATATTCGGTTCATGAATAATCAAGCCATATTCAATCGGCATGATGGCAATACCAAACTTAACGTCACCTTCTAGAAAGCTTTGCCAGTTTTTTACTTTCGCGGGCATGTCATGTTGCTTGAATAATTCCATAATCGTTTCACGACGACCTTGTGTTTCCGCCGCGATTAATACACGACCATGAAATGTATCCAGAAAATGATTAAGTAATGTTAAGGGTTCTTTTGCACGTGCATCGATAGAAAGATTGGTTGGCATCTCCGTATCGTATTCAACAGCAGATGACTCGGATTCGGTTGAAAGATTGGAAATATTTATCTGTGGAAATCGTTTTAATTCGGTAAATAAATCATTGGTGTTTAGAAAAACATCACGCGGCGGCAAAATGGGTCGTTCGACATCATAACGATTTTGTTCATAGCGAGATTCAATGTCTTCCCAAAATAATTCAGCCGCGTCTTTAATGCCTTCATCTAAAACAACTATTGAATCATCTTGTATGTAATCAAACAGACTGCTGGTTTCGTCATAAAATAAAGATAAATAATATTCAATACCGGCAGGCGCTATTGATTGACTTACATCGCTATAAATTGGACATTGGCCTGGATTACCTTCAAAGCGCGTGCGCCAGTTTGCACGAAAACGCGCAATGCCTTCATCTATTAACGCGACTTCACGCGCAGGTAAAACACGAATAGATTCTACTTTGTCCGTTGATCTTTGTGTTTCAATATCAAATAGACGAATGCTATCAATCTCATCATCAAACAGATCAATTCGAAGTGGATCGTTTGCTCCCATAGGAAATACATCAAGTAAGGAACCTCTAACTGATACTTCGCCATGCTCTGTAACTTGTTCAACAAAACTATAACCTTGCTGACTTAATTGCTTTCTAAACGTTTCAATATTAATTGTTTGCCCTACATTTAAGAGCATGCTGTTCGCTAATAGATAATCGCTTGGTAATAAACGATGCATAATTGTTGTAACAGGAACAACGAGAACACCTTGTTCCAAGTTAGATAATGTAGACAGCGTTTGTAAACGTTCAGAAATAATATCCTGATAAGGTGAAAACGGATCATAAGGTAGCGTTTCCCAATCAGGGAAAACCATGACAGGCGTTGCCTTTTGATCAGCGAGATAGACTTTTAATTCATTGACGAAATTAACTGCGCTGATGGCATCCGCAGTTACGACTAAAACGGGTTTCTTTGTTTGCATTGCCATATTGGCAATAGCAAGAGACTTTGCGCTTCCGTATAAACGCGACCAGTATGATCTGGTTTGACCAGTCTCAGGTAATTTTGGAGACAAGACATTTTGCCGTGCGGATACTGTCATAAATACAATAACGCCTAACTTATAGAAGCGTTAATAGACTCCAGTGCGGCAAGTGGATCTTCAGCTTTCGTTATTGGCCGACCTATAACAAGGTAGTGACTGCCAGCAGCAATAGCTTCAGGTGGTGTCATAACACGTTTTTGATCATCTCTACTTGAGTCAGCAGGACGAATACCGGGAGTAACCAAACAAAACGCTTCACCTAATTCAGTTTTTATACGATTTGCTTCTTTAGCTGAACACACAACACCATTTAAACCAGAAGCTTTTGCCAGATTTGCTAATAACATAACTTGATCATCAACAGATCGGGTAATACCTAACTCACTTAGATCTTCTTGAGACATGCTGGTCAATACTGTCACTGCTATTAATAAAGGTTTATGAGTGGTTTTATCGAGTGCTTCAATAGCCGTTTCCATCATATTTCGGCCACCTGAAGCATGTACATTTAACATCCAAACACCTAAATCAGCAGCAGCACGACAAGCGCTAGCAACCGTATTGGGAATATCATGGTATTTTAAATCAAGAAAAATATCGAAATCGGACGCTATTAATTTTTCTACTAAAGCAGGTCCTTCTCGAGTGAAGAGTTCTTTACCTATCTTTAATTTACAGCTGGCAGGATCCAGCTTTTGGCAGAGATCTAACGCTTGTTTTCCATCTGGAAAATCTAATGACACAATTACTTTACTATCACTCACCGGTTACTCCAAAAACAGGTTTAACGGTATCCCAATGTTTACATCCGGGACATTGCCAATGCAGTAGCTTCGCATCAAAGCCGCAACTACTACATTTATACATAGCTCTACCTTCAATCAACTGACCTGTCAGTTCTTTAATCGTTTTAAGGTGCTCATGCGTTTCACCATCTGACCGATCTAATGCATATTCAATTAATTTATCGACACCCTTAACGGTAGGTCTGTTTTTTAATTCATCAGAAATAAAGTTAATCGCTGCGTTTTCACCTTCGCGTTCAGAAATTAATTCTGTCAACATTAGCAATGAACTAATTCCACCATAAATATTCACCAGTGTTCTTAGATATTCAACAAACTCATCAACACGATCTAACTGTCGATAACATTCATACAGTGGTTCGATAACTTCAGTAATATAATCACTGTCCTGTGATTCAACACGCTTATAAGATTTTATTGCCTGTTTAATCTTTCCCTGTTTTTGAAACATTTGCGCTTCTATCAGACTGGCTCGCACACAACTTGGATCAAAACTCATCGCTCGACGAATCTGTTCTTTAACAATACGCATATTACCTTCATTCAACGCGGTATCAGCATGTTCGCAATAAAACTGTGCAATGACAGGACTATATGAATCTCCAGAAACAGCACCCAGTTTTCTGGCAATAGCTATCGCATTATCCCAATCTTTCTCTTGCTGATATACCTCTAATAACTGCGTGTAGGCCTGATAAAGATGAGAACCTGAGTCGATTAACTCAAGAAATAAACCTTCGGCTCGGTCAAGTAATCCGGAACGCATATAATCCATTCCAAGTTCAAGCAAAGCGTTCGTACGTTGCTCTTTATTCAGTGTCGGTCTGGCAATTAAATTTTGATGAATACGAATTGCACGATCAACTTCACCACGTCGGCGAAATAAGTTACCCAAGGCAAGATGTGTTTCAACCGTTTCACTATCGACTTCAAGCATACGAATAAAGACTTCAATAGCTTTGTCGGGTTGTTCATTTAATACAAAATTTAATCCTTTGAAATACTCAGGATGAATCGCTCTCAACGAATTGTTTGTTGAATTATCCCCACGCCGACCTAGCCACCAACCGCTCAACGCAGCAACGGGTAGCAGTAGCCAAAGCAAGTTTAATTCATTAATCACGGTTTAATCCTTAACCGGCATGACGCGAAGGTTGTTAATCTCTTTTTCGCTGTTTTTGATTTGCTTTTCAAGTTTAAGTTTTTGTTGTTTCAATTTAATAATCATCGGCAAACTGGCTAACACTCCAAGCAAAGCACCAACAAACAACATTATGACAACTAACCATGACAGCGGCATATCAAGCACACCAGCATAATAGTTTAATTCGATCATTTGATTATTTTTTAGATGGAATGCTAATCCAGATAATAAAATAGCAAAAACAATAATCAATTTAGCAATACGGGACATTGTCATCTCCAGAATGTGTTCTACTCAAATTGAAAAATATTACACGTGTACGATAGACAGTCTATTAGCTTATAACAATAGCTGTGATGAAACAGAAATGAAAAAAAATCGAGTGCAGCGGGGGATTGAATTAGTCAGTTATTGGACTTTTACAATTATTCACTCTCTCACGCATTTGCTTACCAGGCTTGAAATGCGGAACATGCTTAGCAGGTAATGATACAGGTTCACCAGATTTAGGGTTTCGTCCCACTCTTGGTGGACGGTAATGCAGAGAAAAACTACCAAACCCACGAATTTCAATACGCTCTCCATTGGAGAGCGTACCGGACATATGTTCAAGTATCGTTTTTACCGCCAATTCAACGTCTTTATAAGCCAGTTGAGATTGGCGTCTTGCCAAAACTTCTATAAGTTCAGATTTTGTCATTATTGCATATCTCGGTTATGCGTCGATTATTCCTGCTCTAAACACGCCAAGCCATTGTTATTATTCCTAAATCCTATCAGAAGTTAGGTCTGTTGTAACAGCAATTTTAACTATTTATCTAATTGTTCCTTCAAAAGATCGCCTAATTTGGCTGTTCCACCCGATTCTGGCGCATATTCACTCACTGTAGCCTGTTCATCGTCGGTTTCTTTCGCCTTGATTGACAGGTTAATTGTGCGTTTTTTGCGGTCAATCGCGGTAATTTTGACCTCAAGTTCTTCCCCTTCCTTAATCACAGTGCGCGCATCATCAATGTCTTTTTCCAATGAAATCTCACTGACTTTCAAAGTACCTTCAACACCATCACCCAGTGCGATAGTCACAAATCGTTGATCCACATCTTGCGCTGTACCCTTAACAATAGAACCTTTTGCATTTTCAGCAACAAAATTTGAGAACGGATCTTTTTCAAGTTGTTTAACACCAAGAGAAATTCGTTCGCGTTCTGCATCAACAGCAAGTACAACCGTTTCAATTTCGTCACCTTTGCTGTAATTACGAACTGAATCATCTGAGTTCTCAGCCCATGTAACATCAGATAAATGAACCAGACCGTCAATACCACCATCCAGTCCAATAAATATACCAAAATCAGTAATCGATTTAATCACACCAACGACACGGTCACCCTTATTATGTGTTGCTGCGAATTGTTCCCATGGATTTGCCTGACACTGTTTCATGCCAAGAGAGATACGACGTCGTTCCTGATCAATATCAAGAATAATGACATCAGTTTCCTGACCAATGTGAACCAGTTTTGAAGGATGAACATTTTTATTAGTCCAATCCATTTCAGAAACGTGAACCAGACCTTCAACGCCTTCTTCTAATTCAACGAAACAACCGTAGTCAGCCAAGTTGGTGATCTTGCCATGTAAACGCGCGCCTTCAGGATAACGGCGAGTCAGATCTAACCATGGATCTTCACCCATTTGTTTCAGACCCAGAGAAACGCGATTCTTTTCACGGTCGAACTTCAATACTTTAACTTCAATTTCATCGCCAATATTAACAATTTCACTTGGATTCTTAACACGTTTCCAGGCCATATCAGTAATATGCAGAAGACCATCAATGCCGCCTAAATCAAGGAATGCACCGTAGTCAGTAAGGTTTTTAACAACACCTTTAACCAATCCACCTTCTTTTAGTGATTCCAGCAATTCATCACGTTCAACACTGCTTTCGGTTTCAACAACCGCACGACGAGAAACAACCACGTTATTTCGTTTCTGATCGATTTTAATAACTTTAAATTCTAACGGCTTACCTTCTAAATAAGAGGTATCGCGTACTGGACGAACATCAACTAATGAGCCAGGCAAGAAAGCCCGAACTTTATCAACATCAACAGTAAAACCACCCTTAACACGTTCGGTAATCACACCAATAACGGTCGCATTTGCTTCATGAGCCTTTTCAAGTTCTGTCCAGGCAATCTTACGTTTCGCTTTTTCTCGCGATAAACGGGTTACACCATAACCATCTTCAATAGAATCAAGCGCAACATCAACTTCGTCGCCTAAAGCAACTTCAAGGTCGCCATTCTCATCATGGAATTGGTCAATGGGGATAATGCCTTCGGATTTAAGACCGGCATTAACAACAATATTATCGTCGGTAACGTCTACTACTGTGGCGCTAATGATCGCACCAGGACGCATTTTAAGTTCTATTTGGCTATCTTCAAATAATTGGGCAAAACTCTCGCTCATGAAAGGTATTTCCTGAATCCTGTCTCAAACTACAACAGGGTGTTCTGTTAAGGACATTATTATTTATAGTGTCCGTGTTAATGTTCAGTTAAGTACTCATCGCGAGTAAATAACCACCTTGTTATAAATTCGGAATCCGTTGTTTAACTAAATCCGAAATTTTCTCTACTACTGCGTCAATACCTAACGTACTTGTATCAACGATTACCGCATCTTCCGCGGGTTTCAATGGCGATGCTGCACGGGTACTGTCTCGCTCATCTCGCTCAGCTATATCAGCGGAAAGGTCGCGGAGATTAGCACTAATACCCTTCTCCTTCAACTGTTTGAGGCGTCTTTTAGCCCGTTCTTCGGCGCTGGCTATTAAAAATATCTTCAATTCTGCCTGTGGGAAAACCACCGTTCCCATATCTCGACCATCGGCAATTAGTCCTGGCGCTTTATGAAAGGCTTTTTGTCGAGATAACAAGGCCTTACGTACTGCAACAATTGGTGCAACCAGAGAAGCTGCATTTCCCGCTTCTTCAGTACGAATTTCGTCAGTCACCACTTCACCGTCAAGAACAACATCAACCAATGAACCTGCACCAGCGACTTTGAATTCAACATTCAAATTCTCTGCCAAATTGGCCAAGGCAACTTCATCTTTGTTATCAATTCCATGCTTTTGGGCGGCTAAAGCCAATACCCGGTAAAGCGCACCGCTATCAAGAAAATTCCATTGCAACCAATCTGTAAGATAACTACAAATCGTTCCTTTGCCTGTACCACTTGGACCATCAACTGTAATAATGGGTACTTCAGACATAATTAATATTCATTCCTGCTTTTTGAGCTAACTCGACAAATCCCGGGAATGACGTTGCGACATTTTCACAGTTATTAATAAGGATTGATTCTTTAGCAACCATTCCGGCAACGGCGAAGGCCATTGCGATGCGATGATCACCATGGCTATTAACGGTTCCACCATTAAACTCGCCACCTTCGATAATCATGCCGTCTTCCATCGCTTCAGCTTTAATACCAGTGGCAATAAAGCCATCTAACATCGATTGAATGCGGTCGCTTTCTTTAACACGTAATTCTGCTGCACCGGATAAACGTGTTGTCCCTTTGGCGCAGGCCGCTGCAATTAAGATTGCCGGAAATTCATCTATCGCAACGGGAACCAGTTCTTCCGGAATATCAATACCAATCAACTCGTGACTCCTTATATGTATATCAGCAACAGGTTCACCTGACTGTTCTTGAATATTCTGTAACTCGATATCCGCACCCATGAGTAACATAATCTTTAACATAGCATCGCGTGTTGGGTTAATACCGACATTTTCCAGAACGACATCTGAGCCTTTACAAATACTTGCTGCAACAATAAAAAATGCAGCAGAGGAAAAATCAGCAGGAATAATTATTTCAGTACCTACTAATTTATCGGCTTTGTTAATCGAAATTTTATTTCCACTTCTTGTAACAGGATGAGAAAACGCACCAAGCATTCGTTCAGTGTGATCACGCGTCACTTTGTTTTCTATTATGCTAGTTGTTCCTTCGGCATAGAGACCTGCCAACAACAAACAAGATTTTAATTGGGCACTGGCAACAGGTAGTTCATATTCGATCGCTTTTAATTGTGTGCCACCGGTAATTTTTATTGGTAATGTACCTTTATCAGTACAACTAATATTCGCATTCATTGTTCGCAAAGGATCAATAACGCGCATCATCGGACGAGTCATTAATGACTCATCACCAATTAACTCTGAATTAAATGATTGTGCTGACAATAAGCCTGTCATTAAGCGTACGGATGTTCCTGAATTTCCAAAATCTAACGCTTTGTCATGCGCATGTAGCCCATAAAGACCGACACCTTTAACTTTGACTACACCCCTATTGTTTTCTATTTCGACGCCCATTTGTTGAAATACGTTGGCTGTCGCTAATGTATCTTCACCTTGTAGAAATCCTTTTATCGTTGTTTCGCCTTCAGCAATCGCACTTAACATCAAGGCACGATGCGATATCGATTTATCACCGGGCACAGTAATACAACCGGAAATAATACCGCCAGGTTTAACCTGAAAACTGGAATGATTATATGAACTCATGTTGATACTTATTCAACCGAATTATCTAGCTGATTTCTGCTTCGAGTGAATTCATCTCTGGCTTGTTTAGCGCGTTTAAAAATCTTCAATAACTGCTCACTATCTGAACTTTCAATAGCCGATTTAACCTGATCAATATGCTCAGAAAATTTGTCGAGCGTTTTTAATAAAGCATCACGATTAGAAAAACAGATATCATGCCACATATCAGGATTACTTGATGCAATACGGGTAAAGTCAGCAAAACCACCGGCCGCATATTTAAATATTTCATCACGCTCTTGCATACTGGCAAGACAATCAACCAAAGCATAAGCCAGCATGTGTGGTAGATGACTGGTTGCCGCAAGCACTTCATCATGATGCATAACTTCAAGGTCGATCACATCTGCACCCACAGCTTGCCACATATCTTTGATTAACTTATGTGCTTTGTCACAAGTTTCTTCTACTGGCGTCAGTATGACGCGATGATTAATAAACAACTCTGCAAACGAAGCTTCAACACCGCTTTGTTCTGTTCCTGCAATAGGATGACCAGGAACAAATCGCGAAAAATCATCGCCCAAAGTTTTTCTTGCTGCATTAACCACACTGGCTTTGGCACTTCCGACATCGGTTAATACTGTTTTCTTATCCAATGCTTTCGCGATCTGCGGTAATAATTTTACTGTGGTTGATAATGGCGTACCTATAACAACAACATCCGCACCTTTAACAGCTTCACTTATGTCTAATGTGTAATCATCAATAACATCAAGCTCAACCGCTTTTTTTAAGGTGTCTTCACAACGATTGCAACCGGTTACACGGCCAACTAACTTTGCTTTACGCAAGGCACGCGCAAGTGAGCCGCCAATCAGGCCTACTCCAATAATAGATAAGTGATCAATTAACATATTTATTTACTTAAAATTTTAGCCAATTCATATATAAACCGGTTGTTTTCTGATTCTGTTCCTATGCTGATACGCAAATGATTCGGCATACCATAGTTTGCCACTGGACGTACAATAACACCCGCCATGAGCAAACTCTGATAAATATCCTCTGCCGGTTGTTCAAAATCAACACAGATAAAATTACCTTTTGATGGAATAAATTCCAAACCCATATCATCGAATGCCAGTATCAACTTTTTCATGCCTGTATGATTTACTTCGACACTACGTTCAATATATTCGACATCCTTCAATGCAGTTTCTGCTGCCACTAAAGCAAGACTATTATTATTAAATGGCTGACGAACCCGATTTAAAAGGTTGGCAATATCCGGATGAGAAAGTGCATAACCAATACGTAACCCGGCTAAGCCATAAGCTTTAGAAAAAGTTCGCGTAATAATCAAGTTACTAAAGTCATTCAACCACAAACTACCATCAGGATAATTTTTCTCGCTTATTGCATATTCAAAATAAGCTTCATCCAACAATACAATCACGTGCTCTGGTACATTTTCCAGAAAATTTCTCAAGCCCGAACTATTCAACCAGGTTCCCGTTGGATTGTTTGGATTTGCAATAAAGATTAAACGCGTCTTATCCGAAATTGCAGCCAACATCACCGGCAAATCATTGCCCCATTCATTAGCAGGAACAACAACGTGCTCTGCACCAACAGCTTGTGTCACGATCGGATAAACGGCAAAAGAATGTTGCGAATAAATAACCTGATGCTCAGTTGTAACAAAAGCACGCGCGACCATTTCCAATACATCATTCGAGCCATTACCTAATGTAATTTTATTCGGTTCAATATTATGTTTTTCTGCCAGCGCCTTTTTT
>JBFIIJ010000052.1:0-10553 GCA_041601315.1 Gammaproteobacteria bacterium | reverse complement strand
TGTTTCGCCGGAGTTAGATAAGACCATAACAACATCTTTACTGGTGATCATGCCAGAGTCACCATGACTCGCTTCACCTGGATGAACAAAAAATGCAGGAGTGCCGGTACTGGCTAATGTTGCAGCGATTTTCTTGCCAATGTGTCCGGACTTTCCCATGCCGATGACAATAACGCGTCCACTGCATTGGAGCATGATGTTGCAAGCCGCAACAAATTTTTCATCAATACGATCAATTAATGCCGCAAGTGCAGATTGCTCAGTTTCTATAACCGCTTTTCCAAGCGTTTTAAGTTTATCGGGACTTATTTCACTCATGATCTATTTTATGTCAGCACAACACTTTGTGAAAACAGCACGTATTGATATGTAACAAAACAAAGCAATAGTACGGCTCCTTCGGGTCGTGTTAGTTTACCCTTGCTTGAGACGAATACCATAGCACCTAAAAACAAAGTTAATGCAATCATGGTTGGAAAGTCTCTGGTCAATACTTCCTCAGCAAAATAATCAGGGTTAATTAATGCCGGGATGCCAAGGACAGCAAGCATATTAAACATGTTTGAGCCAATAACATTACCAACTGCGATATCGGCCTCATTTTTCTTTAAGCTGACAATGGATGCTGCTAATTCAGGCAGGCTGGTGCCAATAGCAACAATGGTTAAGCCAATGACAAGGTCGGGTACACCAAAAAACTCAGCAATAGATACGGCGCCTCTTACCAGTAAATCTGCTCCAAGCAATAGCAAGGCAAGTCCGAATAATAACTTCATCATTGCCTTGCCTAATGAATCCGGTTTGCCTGCTTCATCAGAAAACTCATGGATAAGCTCACTGACAAGTGGGTCACTTTTAGGGCTTTGTTTTACAATCAATACAACCCAGCTAATTGACGCCACAAGAGAGACTAATAATATTGACCCATCAAGACGGCTTAAATGACCATCTAACATTACTAGCAGGCCAATAGTCATGGCAAGGCACATTAAGCCGTATTCTTTTTTAATGGTATTTGATGCGATAGTGATAGGGAATATGAGCAAGCTTAAGCCAAGAACAAGACCAACATTTGTAATGTTTGATCCGAGAGCATTACCAATGGCAATAGCCGTTTTGTCTTGCCAGGCGGATACAGATCCTACAATTATTTCAGGCGCAGAAGTGGCAAAGCCTACAATAGTCAGGCCAATAATTAACGGAGGCATGCCTAATAGGCGAGCAATATTAGATGCGCCATCAACAAAAATATCGGCGCCATATACAAGTAAGACGAAGCCGAATAGAACAAACAAACATGAAACTAGCATATGCCAGTTACTCTCCCGTTAGTAATTTATCGAGATGATGCCAGAATAAGATGATTCTGAGAAATATATAGCGTGTTAAGTTTTTACCTTAATCAGAAAAAACCATAGACTGTCTATCTACCTAAACTGCTCGAATAACATTAATGCCCGAACGTTACGAATCTTTAAAACTTTGGTTGGGAGATTTACTTGATACCAATGAGTTTGAATTAAAGCCTGCATCAGCAGACGCCAGTTTTCGATCCTATCATCGCCTCTTTCTGCAGGAAAAAACATATATCGTTATGGATGCGCCGCCTCCGCAAGAGGACTGTGAACCGTTTGTCAGGATTACAAGGACACTGCTGGCGAGTGATATTCATGCGCCAGCAATACATCATGTGGATTTGCAGCAAGGCTTTTTGCTATTAGATGATTTTGGTAATGATTTATATCTGGATAAGCTTGATACCGCTACAGTAAATAAACTGTATTCTGATGCCATAATGACTTTAGTTCAGATGCAAACAAGGGCAGAAGTAAAAGGTTTGCCTGACTACGATGAGCCATTATTACGGCGTGAGATGACACTTTTTACAGAATGGCTACTAAACAAACATTTAAATATTGAGCTGAATGACAAACAACAAAAATCGATAGAAGCTTTATTTAATTTGTTGGTAGAAAATGCTTTGCAACAACCGCAAAGCTTTGTACACAGAGACTATCACTCAAGAAACTTAATGGTCACGGAATCTAAAAACCCCGGTGTGATTGATTATCAGGACGCGGTCAATGGGCCCATAAGTTATGATTTAGTCTCATTGCTGAAAGATTGCTATATAAAATGGCCAAAAGAGGAGATTAATCGTTGGGTTGATTTTTATCTTACGCAACTAGCGAAAAATGGGTCAGAAATAGATCGACATCAATTCCAACGTTGGTTTGATCTGATGGGAGTACAGCGTCATCTTAAAGCCAGCGGTATTTTTGCGCGTTTATCTCATCGTGATGGCAAGCATGTTTATTTAAACGATATTCCACGTACTCTTTCTTATATTGTCGATCTGAAAAATGATTACGAAGAATTGATGCCATTATGTTCATTGATAAAAGAATCCGTTTTGCCAGCATTTAAGGAGCATACATAGTGCGCGCGATGATTCTTGCTGCTGGGCGAGGAGAGCGAATGCGCCCATTGACTGATAATGTCCCCAAGCCTTTGCTTGAAGTTGCAGGTAAATCACTCATTGTTTATCAGATTGAAGCACTCGAATCAGCTGGCGTAAAAGATATTGTTATTAATACCGGCCATCTTGGTGAACAGATTCAATACGAACTCGGCACAGGCACCTCATTCGGTGTGGATATTTTTTATTCTGATGAGGGTGAAAATATTCTGGAAACAGCTGGCGGTATTATTCAGGCTTTGTCCATGTTGGGCGACGATCCTTTTATAGTTACCAATGCCGATATACTCACTGATTTTGATTACAGTTCATTGCCTACAGAGCCAGATTTTGATGCTCATTTAGTCTTAGTAGATAACCCTCCACACAATCTATCGGGTGATTTCGCATTTGAAAATGGGCGTGTAATCGAGCAAGGAACGCAGATGTTAACCTATAGTGGCATCGGCGTTTTTTATCCGCATTTCTTCGAAAACTGCAAACCTGGCCGTGCTCCATTGGCACCACTTTTACACATGGCAGCGAAGGAAAAACGCCTTAGCGGTCAATACTTTACGGGCGTTTGGAGCGATATCGGAACGCCTGCCCGTCTAGAGGAAGTTAACAACAGCTTCATTAATACTGAAAGTAAACGCTAACAAACAGTTTTCCGCATCAATCATGTTCAGATGAATTTTTTATGACATTTCTTGTCATAATGTTGCAGTGCAATATTATGCATGATAACGTTCAAACCTATACAGGGACTGTTTCTACATCTTGTGGTCATAAGTATTTTTACCACAATATATAGAATTAATATGCTGAAAAGGGTATGATTCGCGCCAATTTCAGCGGCTTTGTCGTCAATTTAATACAATTCGATATGAATTTAATGAAAATTAACAGCTCGCTTACATTCGACTTTTGTAGAAAAGTCCTGCTCCTCGCATTCATAGCGCCAATGTCACTTCAGGCCAATGAGAAAAATGCCGACGCTGATTTTTGCCGTGCTCCCAATACCGCAGACGTGCAAATTAATATTTCTGAAACTAACGCCACTTTAGAGAATCATCACGATCTAGAAGCTATTAAAGATCGTGGTATGTTGCGTGTACTTTTACAGAAGAAAAAAAATGGCTGTACTATCAGCCAGACGGAACGACAACTCATAGAAGAATTTGCCAATATCAATGATCTCGATTTGTACTGGATCTATGTTGATAACGATTGGGAATTATTGCCGGAATTAATAAAAGGTAATGGCGATATTATTGCAGCTCAGGATCAAAGCTTATCTGCCAGTATCCAGAATGAAGTTAATTTCAGTCTTTCATGGGCAGATGCAACATTCAAAATCGTTGAGCGTACAAACAACAGTCGGCTTAAACGTGCCATGGATTTTTCGGGTCGACAGATTGCAGTCTATAAGTCTTCGCCGGTCTGGAATACGTTGTCTGAATTGACTCAGACCCAAACGGGGATGATTTTACAAGAAATCCCTCCGGCAGTTTCATATCGTGAAGTTATGGAAAAGGTGAAAACAGGTGAATATGATTTAGCCGTAGCCGATAGCTTATTTCTGGATACTTATTTACCTTTAAATACAGAGTTACAGGCAAACTTTAGTTTATCAACTGAAAGAAAGATGGCTTGGGCTATTAAGTCTGACGCTGAAGAATTGCATAAAACATTAAATCAGTATTTAAATCAGCAACACTTGACGCATGATGTTGCTACGATACATTTTGATGACCTTTCTACTATAAAGAATAGAGGCATTCTGCGTGTTATTACAAATGCAAACCCATCACATTATTATCTAAACAAAGGTAAATTACGTGGCTTTGAATATGAGCTGCTAAAAAAGTTTGCATCTGAAAACAGATTGCGAGTTGATGTTGTGCTCGCCAAGTCACAAGAAGAAATGTTTGCCTTACTTAAAGAAGGCAAAGGTGATGTTATTGCAGCGTCATTGCCTGGTGGCTTAATAAGCAAAAAAGAAACTATTCAGTTTACAGCTCCTTATCATTATGCCAGTCCGGTAATAGTCGGTCGTGATTCAGATAATTATATTATTGATATACGTGATTTAGCCGGAAGAAGAATTACTCTGGCAGAAGAAAGTCCTTATTGGGATTACATGTTGCAGCTTAAACAACAAGGTATCGACTTTGAATTAGTTAAAGCTGATACCGGAGTTAATATGGAAGGCGCCTTATTGATGGTCGCTTTAGGCATGTACGACTTATCAGTAGTTGGTAACCATCAAATAAAATCAGCGTTCTCTAATAACACTGGATTAAAATCACAATTTGTTTTGTCCGAGCCATTGGCACATCGTTGGGCAGTAAGAGCGGGAGACCAACAGTTAAAGCGTTCTTTGAATACGTTTATAGAAAAAGAATACCGAAGTGCAAACTATAATGTGTTACATGCAAAATATTTTGAACAAGATCAAATTCAGCAAACAAGTAATAAAGTAGCTCAACATAATTCTTTATCACCTTATGATGAAGTAACTCAGCGCTATTCTAATGAATATGGTTTTGACTGGCGATTAATAACGGCACTAATGTTTCAGGAAAGCCGTTTTAATCCAACCGCTACGTCATATGCTGGTGCAGAAGGTTTAATGCAATTGATTCCTGCGACAGCAGAATTGATGGGTGTTAGCGATACTAACAATGCGGAAAGCAGTATTGATGCAGGAATTCGTTATCTGAATTATTTGCGAGGCAAGTTCGAAGAAGAACTGTTACTTCAAGACCGCATGTGGTTTACGCTCGCTTCATACAATGCTGGTTATGGTAGAGTTAAACGCGCACGTGCTTTAGCTGAAGAGATGGGGCTTGATAAAAATAAATGGTTCGATAATGTCGAGCTAGCTATGATGGGCCTGGCAAAACCATACATGAAAGGTGGCAAAGAAATTCAATATTGTCGTTGTGGTCAAACAGTTGTTTACGTTCGAGAGATTCGTACCCGATATTTTAATTATATTCGTCTATTGGAAACCCAAAATCTTGCTGGGCTTACAGTATCGGATAGAAAAACAAAACGCCTGCTTTAATTTTAAGAATATCTGGTTAATTTAAGTTCTTAAAATAGTAATAGAACTAGTCTGACAACAGTCTCAATAAACTTTGTGCATGGTTCGCCGCTTCAATGCCGCGGCTTGTCAGATAACCGCCGTCAACTTGATCTGTTAAACCTTTATCAAAAAGTCGTGATGCCGCTGCAATAGCTTCGTCCGAAGCTTGATGAGCATGAACCTTAATGCCGCTGGATGTAGAACCAAGATCAAATTGTATTAACAATTTAATCTCTTCCATCTTTTCATTTAAACCTGTCATAGTATGTTACTCGTTGTTTAGTTGGGCAATGGCTGTACGTTTATATTCTGTTTAATATTAAGCCGTAGTTAATCAGGAAAGGTTTTAGCTTAATTATTTATTTTAATAATATCCTATTTATAGCGAGTCGGATCAATTAACTGTGCCGTTGCAAAGCCTTCTTTTCTGAAACGACAGGAATCACAAACACCGCAAGCATTACCATCTTCGTTTGCTTGATAACAGGAGACTGTTAACGAGTAATCGACATCGAGAGATGTGCCTTTTTTTATGATATCAGCTTTAGACAATTCTATTAATGGTGTGTGGATTTTAAAGGACGCGCCTTCGACACCGGCTTTAGTTGCAAGCGTGGCGAGTTGCTCGTAGGCCTTAATATATTCAGGTCGACAATCCGGATAACCTGAATAATCAACGGCATTAACTCCAATGAATATATCGTTGGCATCAATGACTTCTGCCCAGGCCAGGGCGTAAGATAAAAATATGGTATTGCGAGCAGGGACATAAGTAACAGGGATACCTTCTGAAGCAGTTTCCGGTACATCTATACTTGAGTCAGTTAGTGCTGAGCCGCCAATTTGACCCATATCAAGATTAATAACTTTATGGTCAACAACATTAAATGAATCAGCTACTTTTTTAGCTGCGTTCAATTCGCTGATGTGACGCTGACCATAGTTAAAGCTTAACGCATAACAATCAAAACCCAGTGATTTTGCGATTGCTAATGTGGTAGTGGAGTCTAAGCCTCCAGATAAGAGAACGATTGCTTTGTTAAAATTTGTCACGATACTTTAAAAAAATAGTTTAAAAAATTGTTACTTTAATTCACTTGCCTGGAACATTGCCCCAAAGATACTTATGTAGTTGTACTTGCATGCGGACATTCAATCGATCTGCCAATATCCAGTTGGCTAAGTCTGTTGAATCTTGTGATTCATGCTCAGGTGACAACAGAACTTCACAGTTATCTGTCAATTTGAATTCGTTTATCTTTTGCTTTGCCCATTCGTAATCTGTTTTATTACAAATAACAAATTTTAATTGATCGTTTTTATTTAAATAGGCAAGGTTTTCAAATTTGTTTTTACTTTCTTCTTCAGATGCCGGTGTTTTTATATCGACAATTTTCATAACACGTTCATCAACGTTGGCAATATCGATTGCGCCGCTTGTTTCTAATGAAACATCATAGCCCTCATCACATAATCGACAGAGTAATTCATGGCATGCGCGTTGCGCTAGAGGTTCGCCACCGGTAACGGTGACATGTTTGGCTCGATACTGGCTAATATCTTGAATAATATTATCGATAGATTTTTTTTCGCCATCATGAAAAGCATAAGCTGTATCACAATATTGACAACGTAGCGGGCAACCCGTTAAACGGATAAAAATCGTTGGTAAACCAACTTTAGTTGATTCACCTTGTAGAGAATAAAAGATTTCATTAATGCGTAACTCTGATGACGCTTGTTCTTGTGTCGCTGAATCAGGATGAGCGTGGGGTTCCATCTCAGGTATTGGATTCTTTTTCGGAACTAATTTTTCTCAAGCGTTCATCGGCAAGTCTTGCCGCAGTCGTTCCAGGATATTGGATTTTAACTTCTTTTAATGTTTTCCTAGCATCATCTGCGTTGCCTAACTCGGCGTAGCTATAACCGATTTTTAGTAAGGCATGAGATACTTTTTTACTGTCGGGAAACGTATTTAGTAAGGCCTGATATTCATTAATAGCTAATTCATACTTTTGCATAACGTAATTAGCTTCACCAAGCCAATATTGTGCATTATCAGAGAAAGGGCTGTCAGGATAATCTTTTAAAAAATCCTTAAACGCGACAAGCGCCTGATCGTATTGAGATTCTTTAAGTAATTTAAATGCTTTTTGATAGACGGCTTCTGCTTTTAAAGGATCGACGGGTTCTGCTTCAGAGGCAGTTTCTACTTCGCTAGTTGCTTCTTCTTCAACCGCCGTTTCTAGCGCTTCTTCTTGTTCAGGTGCAGCTGTTGTTTTGTTTGATTCAACACGTTGTAAACGTTTATCTACATCGGTGTATAAATCACGCTGCTTTTGTGTAAGTTGCTCAATCGTATGTGTCTGTACTTCGACTTGACCGCGTAATTTGTTTACTTCAAGTTTTAAAGACTCCAATAACTCAAGCATATCGAGCAGTGCATTGTTATTAACAATTTTTTCTATTTTTTCAAGTCGCCCGTTTATGTCCTGTGTAATAGGTTCATAAACGGGAGCTTTGTTCGTTGACTCCTTGTCTTCAGCTAGTACTGCATGAAAGATGAAAAAACCAGTTAAAAAAATAAGAAGTCGCATTACAAAAAAGTATCAAAGTTTATTAATATAAAATCTCTACACGTCGGTTTTGTTGCCATGAAGATTCATCATGACCATCAACAGCAGGACGTTCTTCACCATAGCTAACCAGTCTGATTTGGCTTGATGATGCACCGAGAATCAACATTTGCTGTTTTACAGCCAGTGCGCGGCTTTCACCAAGTGCCAGATTGTATTCACGAGAACCACGTTCATCAGCATGTCCTTCCAGTGTCACGGAAGTTGATGGATTTCGGCTGAGATAAGCAGCATGTGCTTCAATCGCTGAACGATATTCCGAACTTATTTCGTTACTATTGTATTCAAAGTAAATAATACGAATAGACAAAGGACTTTGCGGATCATCAAGCGCATCAAAACCGCTAGTTGAGCTGCTTTCAGAGCTATAAGCCTGAGCGCCACTATCACCTGTTCCTGCACCACTGCCTAAATCTTCAACAGCTACAGGCTCTTCTTCCTTAACTTGTTCATTACTACAGCCAAAAAGCAGGCCAGCTAATCCTAAAACTAACAATGTGCGGATAAACATTTATTTTTCTCCTTATCAGCATCAAAAACACGCCACTACTTTGAGCAGCATAACATTCATAAGCCAGTCTGTAGAAGTACTACAAAAGACTTATTTTAAAAAAGGACCCCACGCCGGTTCACGAACATCACCTTGTTGTAAACCAAGGCGCTGATGAATGCTTCCATCAGTAGAAACGGCAGCTAATTGACCGCCACGGACACCCGTAGTTGCATATATAATCATTCCGCCATTAGGCGCAAAGCTGGGAGATTCATCCAGACGAGCATCTGTTAATACGGTTATAGAACTATTTGATAGATCGAGTATAGCTATACGATATGAACCTGAGACAGCGTGAACCAGTGTAATAAATTTTCCATCTGGAGAATATTCAGGGCGCGCATTGTATTTACCTTCAAAACTAATGCGTTTGGGCTGTCCGCCATTAACACTAACTTCATAAATTTGTGGGCCGCCGCTACGGTCTGACGTGAAGGCCAACTTTTGTCCACTTGGCGACCAGTTTGGTTCAGTATCAATACCGCCATGCTGGGTAATACGTTTTAATGATTTATCATTAAGGTTCAATATATAGATTTCGGTGTTGCCATCTTTAGATAAAGTCATCGCCAGACGAGTGCCATCAGGAGACCAGTCTGGCGAACTGTTAATTCCTTCAAAAGCAGATACCCGTTCACGTTGCCCGGTTAAAACATTTTGAACATAGATAGCAGAATTTTTACCTTCAAAAGAAACATAGGCGATCTTTTTTCCATCGGGCGCCCATGATGGTGAAAGCAACGGCTCTGGTGATTCCAGCAATATTTGAGCGTTATGACCATCCGCATCAGCAATTTGCAGGGAATGAATTTTTTTGTCTTTGACTTTGTTTACGGTGATGTAAGCGACACGTGTGTCAAACGCACCGGGCATGCCAGTGAGTTTTTCAAAAATAATATCGCTTATTTGATGTGCAACGCGACGTAATAAATCAGGTTTGGCAGGAATGCGAAAGCCCGCAATTTGTTTCCCGCGATAAACATCAATTAATCGAAAACTAACGTCATAAGTTCCGGCATCTGTGAGCTCCAGTTTGCCAATGACGATGTTTTCCATTCCCAGCTTGCGCCAGTCACCAAAGTTAATGTTGTCATACTCAGTCGGACGTTGTGGTAAATCTTTTTCTTCCATAACGTTAAAACGGCCACTACGTTGAAGATCGCCACTGATAATTGAAGTTAAATCGATAGGCGCAACACTGCCCGCTTGTGACCAACCGAATGGCACGATAGCGATAGGTAAGGACTGCTCTATGCCTTGTGTTATTTTTATGTCGAGAACAGCGTGTGCATTTAGCGACAAAAGCAAGCAACTGCAAAACAGTAATTTAAATAAGCTTTTCATAATCGATATTCTTTCCTAAAGTTTATCTATGGCTCAAATGTGAATCTTATATTACGCATTAGTTCAAATACTCTGGTTTCGTCCGGTACTGGTAGTGGAGATGCTTTATATACAGCATCTTCTGCACGTTTATCAAATAAATCATTGCCGCTCGATTTTACTATAGATGCTTCGACAACTTTACCACCTTCAATCATTCTGATCAGAATCACACAAGATAGACCCTCATCTAAACCGAGACGGTTAAATTTATTTTCTATCGCCCTGGCTATCATGGCCTGATACTTTTGCAATTCAGTTAGATCACGTTGCTCTTGTTCAGCTTTTTGCTCAGCTTCTAATTCTTGTTGTAATGCTTTTTCGCGAGCTTTTCGTTCTTCTTCCTCTTTCGCTTTACGTTTTTCCTCTTCAGCCTTCTTCTTTTTTTCTTCCTCTAGTTTTTTCTTTTCAGCTTCTTTCTTTTTAAGC
>JBFIIJ010000051.1:0-10582 GCA_041601315.1 Gammaproteobacteria bacterium | reverse complement strand
AGTCAAAGGCGTGCCGCCTAGAGAGCTCTTAACCAACATCGTCAGCCTCATTCGATTTTCCACCGGCCTAAGCGACGTACTCGAACCTTTTACCGAGCTGGTCAATACTCGCTTTGATAATTGGCTAATCCAACAAGGCAAAGAATTTAAAGCAGACCAACTCGCCTGGCTCAACAAAATAAAAGACCAAATCGCCCAAAATGCCGAAATGACGGTAGACGACTTTAACTATATCCCCTTTAATCAGGAGGGTGGATTGTTGAAGGCGAGGGAGTTGTTTGGGAAAGAGCTAGAGCCACTAATAAGTGAACTCAACGGATATTTGATTGCATGAGTGAAGCAATAGAAACAGATGAAATTGAATTGCCTGAAGGTTGGCAAGTTGCTGAGCTCAGAGAACTAACGATCAATCCGAAGGACGATATTGTAGATGGACCATTTGGTTCTAATCTAAAAGCGAGTGAATACACAAAAACAGGCGTACCTATTGTTCGTTTGCAAAACATTAAGCGTAACTATTTCTTAGACAAAAATATTAAATGTGTAACGCCTGAAAAAGCAGAACAACTCTCCCGCCACAGTTTTAAGCCCAGTGACATATTGGTAACAAAATTAGGTGCGCCTCTCGGTGTTGCGTGTATAGCACCACATAGTATTGGAGAAGGAATAATCGTTGCCGACCTTGTTCGCGTAAGATTGCCTGAAGATCTAGTAGATACTAAATACATAACTTACTTGATTAATTCTCCTGCAGTTATCCAAAGATTTAAAGAGAACACAAAAGGTACAACAAGACCTCGTGTGAATCTGACGTTCATGCGTAACCTTCCACTTCCTATAGCGCCATATAAACAACAAAAACGCATCGTCGCCAAAATCGAAGAACTCTTCTCCCATATCGATGCCGGCATCGAAGCCCTAAAAAAAGCCAAACAACTCCTCAAACAATACCGCCAATCCGTCCTCAAAGCCGCCGTCACCGGCGAGCTAACCAAAGAATGGCGCGAAGCAAACTCGCGCAACCATGCTGATGACTGGTTAGAACATATTGCTGGATTAAGAGTGAGATTGATCGCCGATGGAGTTATAGCAAAGCCAAAGAAAACAGCAGTGGTCGATGAAAATGATTTGCCGTATGAAATACCTGAATCATGGAAGTGGACGCGCTTAGATGATTTTGTTCTAACTTCGGTTGATTGTCCTCATTCAACACCAAAATATAAAGAACAAGGAAAGAAATGTGTTAGGACGGCTGATTTTTTGCCAGGTAGACTGGTTATGGATAGTGTTCGTTGTGTAACGCCTGAAGCTTTTGATGAAAGAAACAAACGACTTATACCTCAGTCCGATGATATCTTGTATAGCCGAGAAGGAGGAATACTTGGTATTGCTTGTATGATACCTGAAGATGAAGAGGTATGCCTAGGTCAGCGGATGATGATATTTAGAACAGAGTCAAAACTGGCGAGTATTTACTTGATGCATAACTTGAATTCCCCATTAATTGTACACCGGGTTAAAAGTTTGACGGGCGGGTCAGCATCACCACATTTAAATGTGGGAGAAATCAGAAATTTTTTACTACCTATACCTTCGAAACAAGAGTGTGGGGTATTGCTTTCAGTGCTTGACGAAAAGTTGTCATCTATAGAAAGATTAGAGCACGAAATAGATTTGCAACTCTTAAAAGCAGAGAAATACAAACAGTCAGCCTTAGCTTCAGCGTTTTCAGGATGTTTGTAATCAAGGTTTAGAATGGAAGGGATATGACCGCCAAATTAAACCATGATGCTTCTGAATCTACAGCAGCAATAATCTATCAATTTTATGTTGCTGTAGATAGGTGTTTTGATTTGGTTGGCGGCGAAAAAGTATACATTGAGAAATATGGTGATATTACTATTTCTGATAAGGAACAAGTGGAAGTTAAGCAATATAGCGATAAATTAACCGATTTACATGAAAACATTTGGAAAACTATTGGAAACTGGCTGCAAGAAGGATTTGTATCAGATAAGTACAAAGACTTAATTTTACTCACAACGCAAGAGTTTGGCGAAAGCTCATCATTTAAGGATTGGAATGATAAGACACCAGATGAAAAGATAGCGATTCTTGAGAGAATAGTAAAAAAATATAAAGAAAGGGAAAAGAAGAGTGCCGAAACGGAGGCTTTAGTTGACAAGGTTCTTTCGGATTCGACAAAGCAAAAGCTAAAGGATATTTTATCTAAGTTCAGGATATACGATTCCTCACCTAGAGATTATGAATACATTAATTACTTGAAAGAAAAGCATGGCAAGGGTGTATTAACTGGTAAACGAGAAGCATTCATAAATAGTCTTTTGGGTTATTTAGTGACCCCAAAGAATGGCGCCGCCGCCGGGTGGGAGGTCACGTACGAAGACTTTAGTCAACAAGTAGAATCATTAACAAGTCAATTTAGTTCAGCCACAAAAATATTTCCTAAAAAATATCTAAATAGAACACCAAGCTCTGATGAGATAGCAAAAAAAGTCACTCATTTGTTTGTTAAGAAGATAGAAGAAATTCAATATGATGAAGTTAAGGAAAAGGCAATATCAGATTATATAAATACAAATAAAACTATACTTGATGAGCTAAGTCATTATGCGGTCACTAAAAGCCAATATGATGCATATGAGGATGAGCTTTATAATTTCTATAAACCACAATATAGATCGTTTTTAAGAAAAGCAAATTCAAGCAATGTGTTGAATCTATCGAAAGATTTGTATGATCAAGTGATTGGTTCTAAAGCTCAAATATTTACGTCTTTTATCGATACGCCAATTAGTTTCAGGAATGGAATTATTCACAATATGGCGGATGATGAGGAAAAGGATATTGAATGGAAACTTGAGGTAAAAGGCGATGAGTAAAATAGCCAAGAATCTTTATACCATTTACAACAACCCCTTTATGTTTACTCCATTGTTATTGGAATTTTACAAATCATATCCAGGCTCAGATAAAGATTCACTGCTTTCATACCTCGTATTTCCATTAGTGCTACATAAAAGCACGAAAGATACGTTAAAGAATGCAAATGTCAGGAGTTCGCTTCGAACGTTTGTTAGGAATAAAGAAAATTATTACGCATTGCCTAATAGGATAGAGGAGTATAGGGATATAACGAATATGTGTATTCAGAATGCGATTGATGTTCAAAAATTGATTCTCCAAGATAACTTGAGTTTTAAATATATTGGTGAAGATGTCGCAGATTCACCATTATTAGGAGATTCTATTCGTGCAGCACGTAATCTTTCTAAGGTTATAAAAGACGTGGATGTTGTAACCGTGTACCGCGCATTGGGAGTAAAAAAGCTATGAGGGCATATCTAAATAATATTGCGGTAATCGATAATGATCACAATGTACATAGCGTGGGGTTTACGCCTGGTGTAAACGTGATCACTGGAAAGTCATCGACTGGGAAAAGCGCGATGATTGAAATATTTGATTACTGCTTTGGCAACTCTGATTTTACTGTACCAGTTGGGGTGATAACAGAAAGTGCTATTTTGTATATTATAGTATTCAAGCTGAAAGACACCTATTTGGTCTTGGCTAGAAAAGCTGAAGAAAATAGAGCGTTTATAAAAGAGGAAACAGAAAAGGTAACAGTGAACGACTTGTCGATCGACTATTTTTCTTCTGATTATTTTATATCCCTATCAGATTATAAAGTGGAGCTTGGAAGATATTTCGGTATTAGTGTTACAGATACTGACGAAGATTTAGAAGATAGAAAATACCGAAGATTTCATGCGAAAAGCCCAAGACCTAGTGTTCGCAACTTCACCTCATTTCTTTTGCAGCATCAAAATCTTATTGCGAATAAGCACTCACTGTTTTATAGGTTCGATGAAAAAGAGAAGCGTGAGCAAACGATAGATCAATTTAAAATTTTTACAGGTTTTGTAGACCAGGAGTATTTTACTAAAAAACAACAATTGAATGATTTGGAGAGAAAACTTAAAGTATTAAACAATAAGGATGCGGCATATAAAGATCAGAAAATTGCAAAGATTGAGGTTATTTCTGAACTAATGGAAGAGTACTCTGCAGTTGCAGGAGAGCAATTATCAGACGCTAGTCCTGCTGATATTCTTCGGAACCCCGCCAAATATCTAGATGAAATATCTTCTCAAAGGATTAAATATAATCCTGAATCTAATGAGTATATCGAGCAGCTAGATAATTATAAAAAGCAGCTAAATATATCGCTTTCGAAAAAAAGACGACTGCAAATAAATCTTAGTGATGTTGTTGCTTCCATTAAATATGCCGAGGAATATCGTAATAATGTAAATGATGTATATACATTAGAAGAGACAGAGTTGCATCTTTCTGAATGTCCATTTTGTCATTCAAAGAACGAAAGACTTGTAGAAGAGGCTAATAAGCTTGAAAAAGCGATTGATTGGTTGAATGATGAACTATCAAAAACACCATATTTACTTGATTCATTCCAATCAGAGAAAAGACAGTTTGAGTTATCTATAAATGTAAAAAATCAAGAAATATCACGGTTAAACGACAGGATAAGAAATATTGAAGAAACAGTAGGCGAGCTTGCGAAAAATAGGTCAATTGAAGAGCAAGTGCTTAAGGTTAAGTTGAAGGTAGAAAATTATCTCGAATCCATATTGGGAATGGATGATCAAGATATTGAATCAGAAATAAAGCATACAAAAAAAGAGATTAAAAGAATAGAAAAGGAGCTCAGAGAAAATTACGATGTAAACGAAAAGCTAAAACAAGCAGAAACGTATATAAATAATGTAATGAATGATATTGGTGGTCGATTAGAGTTCGAAGCAACATACACGCCAATTAATTTAAGATTTTCGTTGGATTCGTTTGAGTTATGGCACGAGAAAGAAGATGGTAAGAAAGTTTACCTTAGATCTATGGGCAGTGGCGCGAACTGGTTGTATTGTCATATCTCTTTATTTACTAGTTTGCATCGTTATTTTTGTTCCTTAAAAGATAGTGCTTTGGTACCTCCGATATTATTTTTAGATCAACCAAGCCAAGTATATTTTCCTGCAAGTATTGATATTGAAACTGAATTCAATGCGGAAAAACTCAAAGAAAAAGAGGGTGATAAAAAGAGGGCAGATGAAGACTTGGTGGCTGTTACGAATATGTTCAATCAGCTTGTTCGATTTTGCAATGATACTTTGTCAGAGACGGGTATTAAGCCACAAATCATAGTTACAGATCATGCAGACCATCTTAAGCTAAAAGACATTGAGTTTGAGGAACTGGTAAATGGTCGAAGATGGCGCACTAGAGGCTTTATCGAGCAGTAAATCCACAAGCATTATTTTAAAAACTATAGAGAATTATGAGCGCATCAGAAATAGTAAACAAAGTCTGGAACTACGCCCACGTCTTACGTGACGATGGTGTGGGCTATGGGGATTATGTCGAGCAGATTACTTATTTAATCTTTCTCAAAATGGCTGAAGAACGGGAAGTGGCTGGCCAACAAGTAAGTGTACCGGAAGAATATTCCTGGAGTCATTTGGTAAAAGAAGATGGCGATGATTTAGAAATTCAATATCGTCACACCTTAGAGAGCTTGGGTAAAGAAGGCGGCATGTTAGGCACCATTTTCCGCAAGGCACAAAACAAAATACAAGACCCTGCCAAACTCGAACGTTTGATCAAAATGATCGAGAAAGAGCAGTGGTCTACCTTACCGGCGGATGTCAAAGGTGAAATCTACGAAGGTTTGTTAGAACGCAATGCGCAAGACGTAAAAGGCGGAGCCGGGCAATACTTTACACCGCGCCCGTTAATTCAGGCGATGGTAGAAGTGATGCAACCCAACGCCACCGACACCGTGGCTGACCCTGCCTGTGGTACCGGCGGCTTTTTGTTGGCCGCCCACGATTACATGGCGGCACAGGCCAGCTCCAAAAAAGAACAACGTCATCTCAAAGAACATGCCTTACGCGGTAATGATATTGTCGATAGCGTGGTGCGCTTATGCGCCATGAACCTGTATCTGCACGGTATCGGTGGTGATGAATGCCCCGTTACGTCTAATGACGCCCTGGCCAAAGAAGTAGGGGACGACCGTGTCGACATCGTGCTGGCCAATCCGCCCTTTGGTAAAAAGAGTTCTATTACTGTTATCAATGAAAAGTCAGGTAAAAAAGAACAGGAAAAACTCACCATCGAACGCGAAGACTTTTGGGCTACTACCTCCAACAAGCAGCTCAACTTCGTGCAACACATCGCAAACATGCTCAAGATCGACGGCAAGGCTGCCGTGGTGGTGCCGGATAACGTACTCTTTGAAGGCGGAGCAGGCGAAACCGTACGCAAAACCCTAATGGAACGCACCGACCTCCACACCATACTTAGATTACCGACAGGCATCTTCTACGCCCAGGGCGTAAAAGCAAACGTTATATTCTTTGATGCAAAACCAGCTTCTAAAAAAGCATGGACAAAAAAAATCTGGTTCTACGACTTCCGCACCAATGTACACATGACCCTAAAAACCAAGCGACTGGTAAAGAATGATTTTAATGAGTTCATAGAACTCTACAAAGCAGGCGATAGAAGCAAGCGTAAAGAATCCAAAAACAACGAACGTTGGAAAGCCTTCACCTACGAAGAGATCATCGCCAGAGATAAAACTAATCTAGATATTTTCTGGATGAAAGATGATTCACTAGAAGATACCGGTAACTTACCCGCGCCGGCAATACTCGCCGCTGAAATAGTAGAGCAGTTGGAAGCAGCTTTGGTTGAGTTTCGGAGTGTTGAAGAAGCTTTAGTTCCCTCAGAGGATTAGATAATGCCAATAGAACTTGGAATTTGGAAACTAGGAAATAAACTGGAAAAGGTTTCTTTCTCTGCAATTGAATCAGAACAGAAACTTGAAGATACTCTCGTACAAGATATCTCAATATTGTCTACAGGTTTAATGCTAATTGGTCGGCAAGTCACTACCGCTCAGGGAAAATTTATTGATTTAATGGCCATAGATGTTGAAGGTAATTTAATTGTAATTGAACTTAAAAAGAATCGTACACCACGTGAAGCAGTAGCTCAGTTGTTGGATTATGCTTCATGGGTTCAGTTACTGTCGTATGACGACATCACAAATATTTACGCTGATAAGAATGAAGGAGAAGAATTCGAAAAAGGGTTTGCTAATGCATTTGATAGCAATCCACCTAGTGAAATCAACAAAGAACTCAAGCTCATTCTTGTCGCCGCTGAACTTGATAGTAGTTCAGAGCGCATCATTAATTATTTGTCCGATAATTTTGGCGTACCGATTAACGCAATGTTCTTTCGATATTTCAAAGAAGGAGATAGTGAGTATCTTACTCGTACCTGGTTAATTGATCCGCAGGAAGTTGAATCCAATGTTTCAAAATCCTCTGTGAAGAAGGGACGGGAGATATGGAATGGTCAGGATTTCTATGTAGCTTTTGGTCATGATGGAAACAGAAATTGGATGGATGCTGTCAAATATGGTTTTGTTTCTGCAGGAGGTGGTCGTTGGTACACACGGACGCTGGAAACATTGGTCCCTGGAAATAGAATCTTTGTGTGTGTGCCTGGTACTGGTTATGTCGGTGTGGGAACTGTGACGGACACGGTTAAATCTGCTGATGAGTTTACAGTTGACGTAGGTGGCAAACTAACCTCTATATTACAAGCTCCTATCAATGCCATGTATCATGAAGATTATAATGATGATGCTGAAAATCGAGAATACTTTGTTAGTGTTGACTGGATTAAGACGGTGCCTATTGAACAAGCCTTTTGGGAAAAAGGGATGTATGCAAACCAAAATACCGTAACAAAATTACGTAATAAGTTCACATTAGAACGGCTGATTCATCATTTTAAACTGGAAGATTAGTAAGAATCAGTATTAATAAATATTTTGTTGAAGTACAAAAATGAATTTGATCCAGAGCATTTTGACTTGGCGCAGACGAATGATTTATTGCGTGAGTATTGCGAATAATGGTTAGAGCATATTGGTTATGAAGAAAAAAGGAAGATATGACGTATCCGGATCGATAGAGGCCCAGTTTGAGCCGGGCTCGAACGACAAAGTGCTTAAAAATAAACTCGGCATAACTGATCCTATAGAAATGGATAGAGTTGAGGCCGAAGCACTGATCAAAGCAACAGAGGCTCTTTTTCATGAATACAATGCCGATCATCAATTCAGTGCTGATGATATTTGCCATATGCATAAAGTGTGGCTGGGAGGTATCTATGAATGGGCTGGCCAATATCGCAATGTAAATCTTAGTAAAGATGATTTTGCTTTTGCGAGGGTGGCGCAGATATCAAAACTAATGTCCCAGTTCGAAGCAGAACAGCTAGCAAAATACACACCCTGTAATCTTTTAGATCGCGATAAAATAATTAAGGCGCTTGCTGAAGTCCATACCGAGTTGGTGTTGATTCATCCTTTTCGCGAGGGAAATGGACGGTGCTCTCGCATATTGGCAACTATAATGGCGTTGCAGGCGGGGTTGCCTATCCTGGATTTCAGTTTAATTAGTGGTCTGCGGAAGTTAGATTATTTTTCTGCAGTACAGATAGGCATGGATCGTCACTATGAACCAATGGAAGAATTATACAGAGAAATTATTGAGAGTTCGTTTCGCGCTTTGTCGGAGTAGGATGAAAATAGTTGCTGGAAACATCTGCAATTTGTTGGCTTACTGATTCGACACTGGCACCTGTTTCGATAGCGGTGGAGCTGGAAACGCTGGTAACTAGTGAATCCCGGTATTTCTTGTGATCTTGCAGGTAGGGATTTGAGTCAAATAATGATTTCTTTTTCATACTCACTAATATCGGCATATTTAGGGTAAAAATCAAGCAAAATTATGTGTTTATTTTATAAGCAACAATTCTAACTAATTGAATTAATGAGGTTATCTTGAGCGCATCAGAAATAGTGAACAAAGTCTGGAACTACGCCCACGTCTTACACGATGATGGTGTGGTTTATGGCGACTATGTCGAACAGATTACTTATTTAATCTTTCTTAAATAGCCGATGAACGTGAAGTAGCAGGCCAGTAAGTAAAAGTACCTGAAGAATATTCCTGGAGCCATTTGGTAAAGCTGGATGGTGATGATTTAGAAATTCAATATCATCACGACCTTAAAGTCGTTCGGTTGACCCCCCGGGACAGGCTCGAACTGCCGACCTAGTGATTAACAGCGATGTTATTAAATATACAATCTTAAGAGAAAGTTAAGAAATAGTTACGGATCTACATTATGTCTAATAAACATTTAGAGCTCGTTTACGCATATAGGAAAAATAAATTAGTACATATATCAGAGGTAGAGACGGGATTAAAATGTAATTGTATTTGTAAAACATGCGGGAAACGTTTAATTGCAAAAAATAGCGAAGGAAATATCAAAATAAAGCATTTTGCACACTATGACGAAACAAATTGCACCGGCAATCCTGAAACACTACTACACTGTAAAGCTAAAGAAATTATAGCCAAAACAAAAAATGTTTTATTTCCTGGTGTTTCAATTAAATATGCAGATCCGATAGATAATATAGTTTTAGAGCAAGAAAAATTACATAGAGTTACTTCCTCAAAAATAGAAGTTGATCTAGATGATATTCGACCAGATATTTTATTGAAAATAGACGAAGAGCTTTTTATTGTAGAGATATATGTTACACATCGAGTCAATAACAAAAAGTTAAAAAAGATTATTGATAAGGGTATTTCAGCAATTGAAATAGATTTATCTAAATGTTCGAGACATTTTTCTGAGCAAGAACTTACTAAAGAACTTTATAAACTAGAAAATATAAAATGGTTATTTCATAAAAAACTACCTCTATTAAAGAAGAGGTATTTTGAATTACACAACGAATTGAAAAAATCATATAGTGAATGTGAAATAGAATTTGAGCTAGAAGAAAAATTTGTTATAAAAGACTGTCGAAAAATTGAATTAGGATTGATAAATACGGCATCCGTAGACCCGCTTAAAGAATGTCCCTTATGTAAATACTATTTAGGTTTAGTGCCAGGGAAAGCAAGCATCATTTGCGCTGGCAAACACGAGAAATCAATTGATGAAGCAATCTTGGAATTCTATCAATCAATTGATGGAATCAGGGTACGTTGATGCACGATTAAATAGATACATATATATGTATCCATCCATCTATTAAGAATGATAAACAAAAAAAAGACCTTAAAGATCACTCTTTAAAGTCTTTTTGTTTGGCTCCCCGGGACAGGCTCGAACTGCCGACCTAGTGATTAACAGTCACCCGCTCTACCGACTGAGCTACCGGGGAATAATCTACGTCTACTTCAATTTTGATTTGGGTTTCATCGTTATAATAACAGTTGGCTCTCGCAAACTGTACCGACTGCACCCCTCCGGAGCATAAAAGCGTACCGGGGTATATTCGAAGGCGTGTATAGTACTGATGGTGTTAGACAGGGTCAACACTTATACCAGTTAATTGATTTATAGCGCTGCCTTGATTCTTGCCATGCTCTTT